>CBDDRH010000020.1:0-42672 GCA_965233025.1 uncultured bacterium | reverse complement strand
TGACGTTGCTCTGGATCGTCGGGATTACGAACGCGTTCAACTTTTTCGACGGCATGGATGGTCTGGCTACGGGGCTTGCGATTCTTATAGCCGGATTCATGGGAGCCGTGGCATTTGAAACGAACCAACCGGGATTGGGCTGGCTCGCTATTGCCATTATTGGAGCAGGGGCGGGATTTCTCCCGTACAATTTTCGAGGGTGCAAGCCCGCCGTCGTATTCCTTGGAGACGGTGGGGCGACCTTTCTCGGATTCACGCTCGCCTGTCTCGCCGTCAAAGGAAATTGGGCAGACTCTAGTCCGATCGTGTCATTCAGCAATCCGCTCCTCATCTTCGGCGTGCTTATCTATGACATGATCCACATCACCGTGGAACGGGTGGCGACAGGAAAAGTGCGCTCCATCAAGGAATGGCTTGACTACGTGGGCAAAGACCATCTTCATCACCGGTTGGAGCGCGCGCTAGGGTCTCGCCAAGCCAGTGTTGCCATGATCTTTCTCATGACGATTTGCCTCGGGCTGGCGGCCTTAGCCCTCCGTAACGCCGGAACGGCTGAGGCGATGCTGCTCCTCGTGCAGGCCTGCCTCATTGTGGTCATGATCACGATTCTTGAGTGGAGTGGTCGCCAGAAATAATTGCCCCTTGCGCTGCATCTCAGTTCCCGCTACAAGATGCCTCCATGGTCCCTACCGTTGAATGGAAAGACGGCGCCGTACGGCTGCTCGATCAGAGCCGGTTGCCCGAGTTCGTCGAATTTCTAGACTGCCGGGACTATCAGACTGTCGCCGATGCCATTCGCGGACTTAAAGTAAGAGGGGCTCCGGCGATCGGCGTGACCGCGGCGATGGGGGTTGCGCTGGGTGCCCAGACCGTCACAGCATCCAGCTACGAGACCTTCGTCAAAGAAGTCCTCGTCATCTGGAATCACCTCGCGGCGACCAGGCCGACGGCGGTCAACTTGTTTTGGGCGATCGAACGAATGAAACACCTGCTCGCTTCGTTACGCGCGCAGCCCATTGCATCTATCAAAGCCGCACTATTGAAGGAATCACAAGTGATTCTCGATGAAGATGTTGCCCTCTGTAAGGCAATGGGACAACACGGAGCAAAACTCATTGCAAGCGATCAAACCGTTCTTACCCATTGCAATGCCGGCGCTTTGGCGACAGCTGGGTATGGCACAGCATTGGGCGTCATTCGCGCGGCTTGGGAGCAGGGGAAAAATATTCATGTCATTGCGGATGAGACCAGGCCGGTGTTGCAAGGCGCGAGGCTCACGGCCTGGGAGCTGATGCAGGACAAGATTCCTGTGACGCTCATTACAGACAATATGGCCGGCTCACTCATGCGACAGGGGAAAATTCACCTTTGCATCGTAGGAGCCGACCGGATCGCCGCTAACGGGGACGTGGCGAACAAGATCGGCACGTACTCAGTCGCAGTGCTGGCGAAAGCCCATGGGATTCCCTTCTATGTCGCCGCGCCATACTCTACGATTGATTTGAAGACCAAAACAGGAACGGACATTCCGATCGAACAACGAAATCCATCAGAAGTCACCACCATTCACGGCAGCCACCCTGTCGCGCCGACCGGTGTGGCCGTCTACAATCCCGCGTTCGACGTGACGCCGGCTGAATTGATCACCGGCATCATCACTGAACGGGGCGTCTTCAAGCCGGGCGAACTCGCCGCACAGTTCCGGTCATAGCACTTTGCCACTCCGACCCTTGCAAGCCCATTATCCGCCACTTATAATGCGCCAAGCATTTTCCCATGCTTCAAACTAGATTGGAGGAAGACTTCAAGCAATGAGTGAACGAACATTAGCCATCATCAAGCCTGATGCGGTAAAAAAGCACGCGATTGGCGACATTGTCGCCCGATATGAAAAAGTCGGTCTGAAGCCTGTCGCCATACGCATGTTGCAGTTCTCAAAAGTGACGGCTGAAGGGTTTTATGCCGTACATAAGGCTCGCCCGTTTTTCGATAGCCTCTGTACGTTCATGGTGTCCGGTCCGGTCGTGGTGCTGGTCTTGCAAGGTGACAACGCGATCAAGAAAAATCGGGAATTGATGGGTGCGACCGATCCGGCCAAGGCGGAGGCGGGCACGATTCGCAAGGCCCACGGGGCGAACATCGAGTTTAACGCCGTGCATGGATCGGATTCGCCTGAGACTGCCAAGTTCGAGATTGGATACTTTTTCCCAGAAATGGATCTTGTCCGGTAAGGACGCCTGTCGGCAGGCGTGAACGGCTGTGCTTTTTCCCGTTCAGCGTTGGCCGCAAGTTGTGAGATGGGTGTCGTGTGTGCTGCTCGTGGTCCTTTCGGGGTGCGGCAGCCTGACGCACCGGTTCCCTCCTGCGGTGCCGCCTGCCAGTTCGGGTGTCGATCCGGCACTGGACGCTCAAACGCGGCTCATGGAGTCTGCCTACCGTGCCTTTGTCCAAGAGCGCTATTCACTCGCGAGCGCACTCTTCCAGCGATGTGTTGATTCGTATCCCAATTTTCCAAGGCTGAGCGAAGCTCGTTGGTGGCTCGCGCGGTCGTATGAGCAGCAAGGGGACCTCTCAGCCGCGATGTCCGTCTATCGCGCCGTGGTCGGAGCGGCGCCGCAGTCCACCCCGCTTCCCGGCAGTTATGAGTATCACGCGCTCAATCGGCTGGATGCATTGCGTCAGAGTCGTGGGCCATCATTCTTGCTGGAGCGCAAACAGATTGCGCTTTGGCTGACGAGCCAGGACTGGCTTGCAATTCCTGATATCCGACCATTGATTGAGCAACTCGCTGATGCGGGAGTGACGGCATTGATTGTCGAGGCAGGCACCCCTTCGCGCGAAGCGATGCAGACCGGGATTAAGGGGGTGTACTTTCAGACATCGAAGGTTCCAGTCGTTGAGGATCGTTTTAAGGTTATTGTGCCGGCCGCCCATTCCAAGGGGATGGCATTGTTGGCGTCGCTTAGTCTGCATGAGCCAGGATGGATGGCGATAAATCCTGAGTGGGGCATCGCCATGGCCAAGGGGACAGACCAATCGTTCCAGTTGACCGCTCAGGTTGATGTGCTTCATCCTGAATATCAGCGTGTCGTCGGCAAGGTGGCACAGGACTTGTTGCTGACAGATATCGATGGGCTAGTGGTTGAGGCCAGGAAAGCCAAAGGATTTGCCGAAGAATGGAGCCCGACATCGCGACGGATGTTCGAAGAATCCTTTGGCTCTTCAGTGGACAACCAGGGTCAGGCTGTTCCTCCAGACGCATGGCGCTGGGCTGGGTGGAAGACGAGGACCTATCTCGGATTTGTGGCGCAACTCACCCAGCAATTGCGACAGAGGCGAGCCGGACTTCTGGTCGCCGTAGCAGTGCACGAGCGAGCCCTTCTCTCTCCATCTGATGCCTTGACGGAATATGGAGAAGACCTGCTTGAGACGAAGCAGCGAGGGCTTCATGTGGTGATCCAGCCAGAGCCGGGCATCTCCGAACGGTCTTCCGATATAGAGGCGAGGCTGGAGGCGCTGCAACAGCGATTGGCGCCTACGGCTCGGGATAATCGGCAACTCTGGCTGGGCGTGACGCTTGACGCGCCGGATCCATCGTCTCTCGTGCCGGCTGTGAAAGCCATACTCGCGACGAAGATCGGGCAATCAGGGACACATGTATTGTTGATGAACAGGCTGTCGATTCCTTGACAAAGGAGACGTGGACTACTACGATCCGAAAAATTTTGGAGATTGAGGCTAAGTCTCAGGCTGAGTAGCTACAAAAGCGCGCTTAGCTATCACGTATCCGTAACCTCAACATGGATCTTCTCTGAATGGAGCATGCATGATTCTCAAAGACCTCCGCTACCACCAAGAGCATGAATGGGTGAGAGTGAGCGGCGCGCAGGCGACTGTCGGTATCAGTCATTTCGCCCAAGATGCGTTGGGCGATATCGTCTTTATCGATATGCCGAAGGTCGGCGCCGTCGTCAAGGCCGGGCAGCAGATCGGTGAGGTCGAATCGACCAAGACGACCTCCACGATCTACACGCCCGTCAGCGGCACCATTGCCAAAGTCAATGCCGACTTGAAAGATCATCCGGAAGTGGTGAATTCCGATCCCTATGGCAAAGGCTGGATGGTGGTGATCGATTTGTCGAACGCGAGCGATGTGGACACATTGATGACAGCTGCCCAGTATGAAGTCTTTCTTGCCGGCCAAAAACATTGAACCATTGTGTGATTGGATCATTGGTGATCTCTCACAAGGAATCAATCGGCAATGAGCCGATGACTCCATGACTTCCCAGAAGCATATTGCTATTCTCGGCGCTGGACCTGGTGGCTATGTCGCTGCGATCCGGGCGGCCCAGCTTGGCGCTCGCGTGACCGTCATTGAGTCCCATGCGCTCGGCGGCGTCTGCTTGAATTGGGGCTGCATTCCCAGTAAGGCCCTGCTGTCAGTCGTCGAACTCGGCGACAAGGTCAAAAAAGCCGAGGACATGGGGCTGTGTGTCCAAGGACCAGTCACGTACGATCTCGCTCGGATGGTCGCCCGGAAGAATACAGTGGTGGCGAATCTCGTGAAGGGCGTGGCAACCCTCTTCAAGGCATGGAATATCGAACATGTGCAAGGATCTGGATCGCTGCGCGACCGGCAGACGATCACCGTGACCGGAGCCGATAGCGCGCTGCGGGACATTCAGGCTGATGCGATCGTTATCGCCACAGGGTCGTCCTGGCCGAACCTGCCGCAGTTTCCAATCGACGGGCAGCAACTACTCACCAGCCAGCAGCTCCTGGACCTCGATCGCATTCCTGCAAGTTTGCTGATCATCGGTGCGGGTGTCGAAGGATCCGAGTTCGCAGCGCTGTACAGCGGTCTTGGGACGAAGGTGACGATGGTCGAATTGCTGACTCGCGTGCTTCCGCTGGAGGATGAGGATATCTCATCGATGATGGAACGGGAGCTGAAGAAACGCGGCGTCACAGTCATGACCGGGACCACCGTCGAGAGACTGGAGCGGTCACCGGCGACTATCACCGCGCATCTCAAAGATGGCACCCAGGTTGCGACTGAGAAGTTACTGGTGTCCGTTGGTCGTGGAATGAACAGTCGCGGCATCGGACTCGAGCAGGTGGGGGTGCAAACGGGACGACGAGGAGAGATTCTCGTCAACGAACGGATGGAAACCACTGTGCCGGGGATCTACGCCGTCGGCGATGTCGTTGGCAAAGCCATGCTGGCGCACGTGGCTTCGGCGCAGGGCAAAGTTGCGGTCGAGAATATTATGGGGCATCAGGCGACGGTTCGCTATGATGTCATCCCTGCCGGCATTTTTACCCTGCCGGAGATTGGCCGTGTGGGTGTGACGGAACAGCAAGCCCGTCAACAAGTCCAGGCTGCCGGGCTAGACTCCAGTCTGGCGCTCAAAGTGGGGCGTTTTCGATATGCGGGATTGGGGAAGGCACAAGCGACAGGGGATACGACGGGGTTGTTCAAGGTCATTGCCGAATCATCGAGCGGCAAAATTCTCGGTGTGCATATCGTCGGTGCCCACGCAGCCGATCTGGTGCATGAGGCGGCCTTGGCGATGCAAGTCGGAGCGACGGTCACGCAAATGGCCGAGATGATCCATGCCCATCCGACGCTGTCCGAAGGCATGATGGAAGCGGCTGAAGATGTCGAAGGGAAAGCCATTCACCAAGCGCGAAAGCGGGTGCAATAATGTGGTCATCGCTCCTTCTCAAGCTCGGCATGTTCGCAGCCACCATGGGGGTTGTGTTCTGGATCGGATGGACCCTGCCGACCTCACTCGACCGTGAGCATAACAGGCTAGCCGAATCGTTTGAAGGGCCGGAGGCTGAGATTTCCTCCGACAGCGGGCACGTCACCACGGAGAGCCCGACGTCGGTCGCCTTGTTGATGGATCAGGCGTCCACTGCTACAGTCCCGAAACGGTCTCACCAAGAGCCCCTCGATCTGAATCGGGCGACGGACCGGGACTTTGATGCGCTGCCGGGGGTCGGCCCCAAATTGGCTAAGCGGATCATGAAGTACCGTCAGTCGGTGGGATTCTTTCACTCCCTTGATGAATTGCGTGCGGTCAAAGGGATTGGGAAAAAGAAGTTTGAGCAGATTCGTCCATTGGTCACGGTCACGCCGGATGCAGGACTCTCAGAGAGACAGAAGAAGGCAACATGAGCGAACTCTCCCGTCAACTCGACTTGATCCTCCGCGGAGTGGTGGAGGTGATTCAGCCGGCTGAACTTGAAGCGAAGCTGACCCGCTCTTTGAAAGAAAGCCGACCGCTGCGAGTGAAGGCGGGCTTCGATCCGACCGCGCCGGATCTGCATCTGGGGCATACGGTCCTGATCCACAAGCTCAAGCACTTTCAGGAACTCGGACATCACGTAATCTTCTTGATCGGTGATTTCACCGGCATGATCGGTGATCCGACAGGCCAATCGGAGACGCGCGGCGCGCTTTCGAAACAAAAAGTATTAGAGAATGCCAAAACCTATGAGCGGCAGATCTTCAAGATCCTCGACCCTGCGAAAACTCTGGTAGAGTTCAACAGCCGGTGGATGAGCACAATGACCGCGGAAGCGTTGATCCATCTGAGTGCGCAGTACAGTGTGGCACGGATGCTTGAGCGTGACGATTTCCATAAACGGTATCATGAGCAGAAACCGATCAGTATTCATGAGTTCATGTATCCCCTTGTGCAGGGATATGATTCGGTCGCGCTCAAGTCCGACGTGGAACTAGGCGGCACCGATCAGAAATTCAACCTTCTTGTCGGGCGTGACCTCCAGCGAGGCCATGGGCAGGAACCTCAGGTCGTCATCACGATGCCGTTGCTGGAAGGTACAGACGGCGTGAAAAAAATGAGCAAGAGCGTCGGCAACTACATCGCGCTCGAAGACACAACGAACGACATGTATGGCAAGCTGATGTCGATCAGCGACACGTTGATGTTCCGGTATTACGAGTTGCTCACGACGGAGGATTTGGCCGGAGTCAAGGCTGCTCATCCGATGGAGGCGAAGCAAACACTCGCGGCGTTGATTGTCGCTCGGTATCACGGGGCGGAAGCAGGTCAACAGGCGAGAGAGGCTTTTCAGCAGAAATTTCAGGAACGGGAATTTCCAAGCGAGCCGGACGCACGCGTGACCTTGACCCTGGCCGATCTGCAGGAGGGGCAGACGATCAGTCTTGTCGATCTGGTGATCAAGACGGGGCTTGTACCGAGTAAGAGCGAGGCCCGTCGACTGATTATTCAGGGAGGTCTGGAGGTCGATGAACAGAAGCAGAGCGACGCGAAGGCCGTGCTATCGGTTGTGGCCGGACGAGCGTATCGGCTGAAGGTCGGACGACGAAAATTTGCACTGGTAGAACTCCGAGGGTAGTTGCCAGGAGTTTCTTGACTTGGCGTGGAGGCCCAGCGTAGGATTCGACTCAGCGAGCGGGCGTAGCTCAGTGGTAGAGTCCTTGCTTCCCAAGCAAGTTGTCAGGGGTTCAAATCCCCTCGCCCGCTCCAAACCGCACTTCGTGAGTGCCGCCCCCTGAAAAACACCTCATCTTCTTAGGTATCAGAAATCGGTGAAGGACTTGAGAGGCATGGGCTTCCAAGTCCTTTGTTGTAACTCAGGGATGAGCCGGGCCCCTAGGAGGCTGGCAAGAAATTACAGTGGTGTGTGAGATGAGGGAGACGGGTCGATTCGATTCATCTGGTTAGTTTCGTTCAACCAAACACACGAGACAGACCAGACAAACCAAACAACGGCCTTCTTAGACGGCTTTTAGTACTTTGCCGCTGCGAAGACAGCGTGTGCAGACCCGAATGCGTTTCGGTTGACCATCGATCAGTGCCCGGACTGATTGAAGGTTTGGATTGAAGATCCGCTTGGTCTTGTTATTGGCGTGACTGACGTTATGGCCTGATTGGCGACGTTTGCTACAGAGATCGCATGTAAATGCCACAGGTACACTCCTTTATCTACTGTCTACTTGAGTCGAGGCAAGCTCGGAACCAGTGAAATCTACCACAGGGCCATTCGTCGTGACAAGCTGGTTTCATGGGATAGGTTGGCGTGGGTGGGAAGCCGGCCATATTCTTGGGTGACGCCTGCCTCTGGTTTCTGTCTGGAATGGCTTCGCAGGCCGCGGGAACGATTCTAATCAATTTCATCACAGGGCTTCTGACTATTACGCAAGCTGCGAGATCGGATTAACGGCGGTTAGTACGGTGGGTTGGAGCCGTAGCCCGTGACTCTATAGACCCGGGCGCAAAGGAGGCAATAGCAGGCACGCTGATATCGAAACTCGAGTCACCGCCATCGTCGTACCGGTCTTTTCCAACGCTATAGATCTTCTGTTGCGTTGGGCTCCATAGCATCGGTAATCCACTAAAAGGATCGTAGTAGGAGGAGCCGACTTGAGCGAGTCGATTCGGTACGGTGGTCTGTGCGCTCGGGCGACGCAAGACGATCTGCAGCGAGGCGAGTCGCAACCTGGCATCGGTTTCCCTCAGTTGATGGTGAAAGGGATCCCAGTTTGGTTCGAAGGAGTGTGGGTTGACAAGGCTTTCCACGATGCCCTGTCGTGAGATACCGTCGAGTCCGTGAAGTTTTGGCAAGGTGTTCTGCCCGGCTTCCGTCGCATGAATCATCGCGTCGTAGTAGGTCGCATACATTTCCCAAGTCTCTCGCGTTTGTAGTGGGATTCCAAGGAACGAACGCCCGGGAGGATGTGCGATGTGTCGAAAGGCGTGTTTGGGAAGACGGGCAGCGTTTGCCAACCACTGTTCGTGTGTATCGAGGGATTCAGTCTGCTCCTCCGCAGTCAGTTCACCTCTATACTCGCCATGGACGCCGAGTCTGAATTGATGTTGAAGCGGCCAGCGGAGCGATGATTCTCCTGCCGTGAGCGGGGGGGCAATGTTGGAGGTCATCGCTAAAACGGTCTTGTTGACGATAGGTTGGGACAGCAACGTCGAGAGCAGGCGGAGATCGTCGGTGATGACGATGAGCGCCATGACTTTGGTGGTGATGGTCGTTGCGTCCCGAAGCATATTTCTCCACGTGTACAGATCATTTCTTAATCGCTGCATGCCCAGGGCCGTCTGCCGAGAAAATCCGTCAGCAATATAGAGGCGATGCCCAACGAAAATTTCTGTAAAACGGGGTGTGCCTTGGTGTCCGAATCCCATGTCTTCAAAAGGCATCGAGATCAAGCGTTCGTACCGCGTGAGTAAGATGCGGTCGCGACCGGTCAAAGTCTGAAGCCGTGTGCTCGAATTCCGGAACTCACTCACTGGATTCTCGGAGTTCCATGACGGCAGGATCTCTTCCAGACTGCGATTGATCTGTAACTCCGATCGCTCAGGTTTGCTGTAGTCGAATCCTCTAGTGCCGTGACGGGCAATGGTTTCCAGCCACATTTCATGCCCTACCTTGGCCGGATCGAGAGAAGCATCTGCAGAAAAACCGAGGAGATAGTAGTAGCCATTTTCATAGGGGCTGGTGAGGTGGTGTTGCGGTGGTTCAAGGAGTCGAGTAAATGTGGGGCTGGGTGGTTGGCCCTTTGAGGACCATATGAGGTTTGATATCTGGAAGAAGGCCCAGATTGCAACGATGCTAATGATCAGGTGCTTCATAGATACGTAAGTAAATGTTGCATGGTGGGCCGGCGATTCATCTAAACGGTTCCCTAGTCACGAGAGTCATCACCATTAAATGGTGAGCAAAGCCTATGCCGAGAGGTGAGCTGAAAATCCTCGGTCTTTCGCTCTGTTTGCCGATGAGTATGGGCGCGTACCTGGCAGAATATGAGCAGAGGAGAGGCCGACGGACATTAATGAACTTGACAACCTTCTTCTGGGTCTCCTAGAGTGCCTCCCACATTGTGACTCCTGGGTAAGGGAAGAGGGTGCAAATCCCTCGCGGTCCCGCCGCTGTAAATGGGGACGAAACCCGTAGAAGCCACTGTCTGGGGAATCCGTCAGCCATCAGCAGTCAGCATTCAGCCAGAAGCTGAGCGCTGAACACTGAGAGCTGATCGCTTCTAAGATGGGAAGGTTCGGGGAGTAGGGTGAACCATGAGCCAGAAGACCTGCCAGAAGAGCTGACCGACGTTCCCTCGTGGGCTGGGGAATTGCCGAGGATGAGTTGCGGGTGCAATCCTCAGGGTCTGCCGAGGCCTTGGGGGTTTTTTATTTGGACACTCGAAGTCGCCGCGCTGGACGTTCGGTTATGGCAGCCATCCTGTTCGTAGCCTCTGCTGCCGTGTTGTGGATTGATTCTTCGGTAGCGCGAGCGGACGAGGCGGATATGGCACGTCGACAGCAGGGCATTCTCACCGGCATGCCCTTCATGGCACATATTACCCCGCGCACCTTCGTCGACGATCTCGGCCGGAAAATATTCTTGGCTAAGGCGCCCACACGGGTGATTTCACTCGCACCCAGTATTACCGAAATTCTGTACGTCATCGGGCTAAACGATGAGATTGTCGGCGTCACCGAGTTTTGCGATTACCCGCCTGCCGCCCTGGAGAAACCGAAGATCGGGTATGCCCAGCCGAATATCGAAGCCATCGTGGCGTTGCAGCCCGATCTGGTGTTGGCCCCACGCGCGTTTCTCCGCGCCGAGTTGTTGGCCAAGCTTGAGCAATTGAAGATTCCGACCTTCGTGGTTGACCCCGAGTCGTTCGAAGAAATCCCCAGCCGGATTCAAACCATCGGTCGTCTACTCAACCGGTCTTCCTCCGCCGATCGGGTTGCCTCGATCATGCGGCAACGCATCGCTTCGATCCGAAGCAAAATGGAGGCGGTGGCGATGGTTCGTGTACTGTATGTGCTGAATAGCCAGCCGCTCATCACCGTCGGACCGGGCAGTTATCTCGATCAAGTAATCAAAGTGGCCGGTGGTTACAATATTGCGGCACAGACCACTGTGCCCTACCCGCGTCTCAGTATGGAGGCTGTCCTCATGGAAGATCCTGAGGTCATTATCTTTCCCATCGGAAAGGCCGAAGGAATACCACTCAGTGAGCAGCAGCAATGGTTACGATGGACGTCTTTGTCGGCGGTGAAGCAGGGCCGGCTTCACCAAATTTCTGCCGATGTGTTGAATCGTCCCGGGCCGCGGATTGTAGAGGGGTTGGAATCGTTGGCTCAGATTATCCATCCTGAAGCGTTTACGACGAAGATCGCGCCGTGAGTCCTATGGACCTCAGCACCAATCCGTCTCGTGCGTCCGGGCCAATCGCGCAAGCGAACCTTACGACAGGTCCTGGCGTACCTTCTATTCCAGCCAAGGCGGGAAGAACCAGCGGGTCTATACTCACAGCTGGGCGATGGAGCGCGGTCATGGCCCCGCTTCTGGTGATGTCCGTTGTACTTTCTGTGATCTGTTTGCAATTCGGGACGCAATGGATCGGGCTCGGTCAGATCAT
Organism: uncultured bacterium; assembly: GCA_965233025.1. Lineage (GTDB taxonomy): Bacteria > Nitrospirota > Nitrospiria > Nitrospirales > Nitrospiraceae > Palsa-1315. The sequence continues at coordinate 31,229 of CBDDRH010000020.1, read as the reverse complement.
CGACCTTGCGGGGCAGGTTCTGCGTGAAGGGACGATTGAAAGCGAGCGTATCGGAACCACTGGCGTGATCCTCATCCAGGTGAGACTTCCGCGTGTGTTGTTGGGGTTTCTTGTGGGCGCGTGCCTGGCTTCCGTCGGTGTCGTGTTGCAGGCGCTACTGCGGAACCCCTTAGCCGACCCCTATGTACTCGGCGTGTCGAGCGGCGCAGCCTTGAGCGTCGCCCTTGCCATACTTCTGGGAGTCGGCGCCACGGTCGTGACGTTTTCTGTGTTACCACTCTGTGGGTTTGCCGGAGGGATGTTGTCGTTAGTGGTGGTCTATCGCATGGCGCTTTCATATGGCCGATTGCCCATTTATGCGCTGCTGCTAGGAGGCGTGATTCTCAATGCCATCTTTTCGGCGATGATCATGTTTGTGACCTCCATCATGGAACCGAATCGCTCCGCCGGGACGATGACCTGGCTGATGGGAACATTGAACGCTCCATCGTATCCGGCGTTGGCCATATTGGCCTGCTATCTGCTGGGAGGTCTGTATTTCTTATTCCGTCAAGCACGCCGGCTCAACGTGTTGACGCTCGGTGAAGAGTCTGCGCGTTCGTTGGGGATCGATACAGAACATGTCAAGCGGGTGGTCTATGTGCTTTCGGCCTTGATCACCGGCGCCGTGGTGTCAGTGAGCGGAATGATCGGGTTTGTCGGGATGGTCATCCCGCACGCCGTCCGGTTTCTTCTCGGCGCGGATCACCGATTGCTCTTGCCGGCGTCAGCCTGTGTGGGAGGAATGTACCTTGTCGGTGCCGACACCTTGGCACGTACGCTTCTGACACCGGCAGAAATTCCCGTGGGGATTGTTACGGCGCTGGCAGGTGGACCCTTCTTCATTTACCTGTTGATGTGGAGGAAGGACCGGTTCGTATGAGCCTCTCTCCAGAACACGCCTACTCGACAATCGGAGAAGCGAAGGGATTGGATGTCGCCGCATCACACCCGGCCTATCAGGTGCGTTCCCTCCGATTTCAGTACAGTCCCCTTAGTCGAGGGGCCGACAACTGGGTTCTCGACGGAGTGTCGTTTGACATCGAGCCTGGAGAGATACTGGGCGTCGTGGGCCCGAACGGGTCGGGAAAGACCTCCTTACTCAAGCTGTTGGCGAAAGTGTTGAGACCGCACTCGGGCGACATGACCTTGTTCGGACATCATCTTGATGCGATGCCGCACCTTGAAGTGGCCAGAACTGTGGCGTTTGTACCGCAAGAGAGTCCCCAGGTCTTTTCCTTTACTGTCATGGAAACAATCTTGATGGGCCGGTATCCGCATCATCATGGCGCAACCTGGAGTGCAGGATTCAGTTGGGAAAGCCCCGAGGATGTGTCGATAGCCGAACAGGCCATGCAATACACGGATCTCATGCATCTGGCGGCTCGTCCGGTGACGGATCTGTCGGGCGGCGAGCGGCAGCGCTGCATGATTGCCCGGGCCTTGGCCCAGGCTCCTCGAGTCCTCTTGCTGGACGAACCGACCGCATTCCTCGATCTCCAGCACCAGATTGCGATTTGCGCGATTATACGCCGGCTCAAAGAGGAACGTGGTTTGACCGTGGTGCTCGTCTCTCATGATCTGAATGTTGCGAGTCAATACTGCGATCGAATTTTGATGCTGAAGGCCGGAACGCTCTTTCGCCTCGGCTCGCCGCATGAAGTCATTGATGTCGATGTCTTGCGATCTGTGTATGGCTGTGACGTCTTGGTGGATCGCCATCCGGAATCCGGAGTGCCCAGGGTCACCATGCCAGGGTATCGGTCACCATAGATACTAAGAGATTGATTGTAACGGGAAGGATCCGTGCCCGGTCCTCCCGTCTCTTGTTGGGGCACGCTATTGTTTAGCCAGGAGGAGCGCTCAGAGAGAAATCGTCAGCGACGGGGAAGATGGTGCAAAACCATCACGGTGCCGCCACTGTAAGCGGGGAGTGATCCTGCACAAAAGTCACTGTGTGCTTCGGCACATGGGAAGGCGCAGGGGAACGATGATCCGCGAGTCAGGAAACCCAGCTGATTGATGTTTCGACACAGCCCTTCGAGTCAAAGGGAGGTTTAGTATGCAGTCGAGTAACCGGTATCGATCCGTCTTGTTGTGTGCCGCAATCGTCCTCATCAGTCCGGTTCCATGGTCCTTATCTGTAACAGCTGAAGAGCCCGTTGAGTCTGAACCCGTCATCAAAATCAGTCCTGTTGAGTCCGAACCTGTCATCAAAACCAAGCCTGTCGAATCCGAACCTGTTATCAAAGCCAGTGAAGTGGTCGTCTCGGCAACGAAGACACCGGTTCCGGTCACTCACTTGACCAGCGCCGTGGAGGTCATTACAGGAGAGGAACTGGAGCGTAGGCAAGTGAAGACTGTTGTGGATGCGCTTCGCCTCAGCCAAGGACTCACAGTGTTCTCTAATGGCGGACCGGGTACGACCTCGTCGGTGCGAATTCGAGGAAGTAACTCCGATCAGGTGCTGGTGCTGATTGATGGCGCCATTATGAACAGCCCTACGCTGGGCAATTTCAACTTTGCCAATTTGACGACAGACAATATCGAACGGATTGAAATTCTCCGAGGCGCTCAAAGCATGTTGTGGGGAGCGGACGCGATGGGAGGCGTCATTAACATTACCACCAAGAAGGGTTCTGGGACCCTGTCGGGAAACGCATTCTTTGAGTACGGATCGTTCTTGTCTCTTCGAGAAGGCGGACAGGTATCCGGGAAAAAGGGAATTGTGGATTTCAGCGCGGCAATATCACGCTGGGACTATACGGGATTTTCAGCGATCAACTATCGCCGCGGCGCATCGGAACGAGACGGGTTTCATAACTGGCAAACCTCGGCTCGACTTGGAATCGCCCTTCCTCATGAGGGCAGGCTCGACTTTAATTTTCGTCTATTACAGGGGAGGACGGATATCGACAATAGTTTTTCTCCCGGGTTTGATACGCTGGGAGCGTTCACCAACAGTCAGCAGTTTGTGTACAGCGCCTCCTACACCCAGCCGATCACAGAATGGTGGAACCAAGCACTGACTGTGTCTCGTCAAACAGAGGATTTAGAGACTTTTTCTGGAACGACTCAACGCAACGTGCAAACTGGGGTGGTGTCCCCTACGTTTGCCTTCCGATCACAGATCGATACGGTGGCGAATCGTGTGGAGTGGCAGCATAATTTTCAGATTGTGAAACCGCTATTACTCAGTGTCGGGTATCAATTTCGTGACGCACAGGGCGAGAACCGGGATCTCCTGACGAATAATTTGGATGTTTCGCGCAAGGTGATTTCTAGTCATGCCGGATTCGCACAAGCTCAACTCAATCTGTGGGATAGAGTGTTTGCGACGGCAGGTGTGAGGCAGGATGAGTATAACACTTATGGTAGCGCGACGACCTATCGGGTAACCGGAGGCTATCTCCATCAAGAAACAGGCACCAAGTTTCGGAGCAGCTACGCGACTGGTTTTCGAGCTCCGACAATCAATCAATTGTATTTTCCTAATTTCGGAAACCCGGATCTGAAGCCTGAGAAAAATCAGAGTATGGATTTTGGCGTCGATCAATATTTCTTTGACAATCGCCTGACCCTCAGTGCGGGATATTTCTGGAACCACTACCGCGACATGATTGTCGCTGTGGAGAGTGCAAGTCTATGCGGGACGTCGTTTGGGTTTGCCAACTTTTGCGCGCAGAATGCCGGTTCGGTGAATACCAAGGGATGGGAGGCGAGTGTCAAATATGCCGTGCTGAGAGATATGCGCTGGATCAAAAGTCTGGACGTTCAAGCTCAGTACACGAATACGCTAACCAGGAATCTCGATGAATTTCCGGGCAATCGGGCGCCTCGCATCCCTGTCGACCAATGGAGCATGATCATTACCTATCAGCCGATCACACCGGTCAGAATCAACTTAGAAGGACGGTATATCGGATCCCGGTTTAATGATCTCCAAAATCAGCAATCAATGCGTGCATTCGATGTCTGGAATGTGTCCGCATCCTACGACGTGACGAATCGCGTACAGACATACGTTCGAGTCGACAATATCTTCGATGAAAAGTACGAAGAGATCCTGTTATTCGGTACTCCGGTTCGATCAATCTTTGCCGGTCTGAAGTTGAATTATGATGTGCCATAGAACGGTATGACTATTCCCCGATTAGTCGTCTCCGGCACTCACAGCGGGGTCGGCAAGACGACGGTCACCTTGGCGATCCTGGCGGCCCTGAAAGCTCGGGGTCGCCGGGTGCAAGCGTTCAAGGTGGGGCCAGACTTTATCGATCCGGGCCATCACGTTGCCGTAACCGGTCGTCCGTCCAGAAATTTGGATGGCTGGATGTTGGGAGAGGCCGCCAATCGTGACATCTTCACGCGAGCCGCAGCGGATGCGGACATTTCTATCATCGAGGGGATGATGGGCCTGTTCGACGGCAGCTCGCCGGTGAATGACATCGGCAGTACGGCTGAATTGGCGAAGCAATTGAATGCACCAGTACTGCTCGTCATCGATGGGAGCGCCATGGCCCGCTCCGCCGCTGCCATGGTATCCGGGTATGCGAAGTTCGATCCTGCGCTTCGTGTGGCAGGGGTGTTATTCAATCGGGTCAACAGCGACGGACACTATGTGCTTCTTAAGGAAGCGGTCGAGCAGGAGACCGATGTCAGAGTCGTGGGGTATCTGCGGTCAGATCCGTCAATGACGATTGTCGATCGGCATCTCGGGCTCGTGACTGCGATGGAGCAGGGGACGAGCGGACTCTATGCTCGACTTGCGAAGGCAGCAGAAGAAACCGTAGAACTGGATCACATCGAGGCTATGGCAATGTCGGCACCGGAAGACCTCACGAATACGGGGACAGGCATGGGGGGACTGGAACGTACCACTCGGTCCGGGCTGGTCCGCATCGGCGTGGCGCAGGACCTCGCATTCTGTTTTTACTATCCAGAGAATCTTGAGTTGCTTGAGGCCGAAGGGGTGGAGTTGGTGAAGTTTTCCCCTATGAACGATCGGGTGTTGCCCGATGTGGATATGCTGTACCTCGGCGGGGGCTATCCAGAACTGCATGGCGAAGTGCTGGCTCGTAATGTCACAATGCGAACGGCAATCAAGACATTTGCCGAGCGAGGCGGGACAATTTATGCCGAATGCGGTGGGATGATGTACCTCACTCAGGCAATCCGTGACTTCGGAGGCACATCACATGAAATGGTTGGGCTGTTTCCTGCCGAAACCATAATGAGGAGTCAGGAACTGACACTGGGGTACAGAACCGTGGAGCTTGCTCAAGACTGCATACTCGGCGTATCTGGCGCTACCGCGCGCGGGCACGAGTTTCACTACTCGACACTGGTTCCAAAGGGAAGGCTCGATTATGCCTGCGTGCTGCGCGATGTGCGAGATGAACCGAAGGGTTCAGACGGGCTCATTGTGGGCAATGTTTTGGCGCTCTATGTTCATCTGCACTTTGCCAGTCAGCCGCAGATTGCGAAATCACTCGTATTGTCGGCTCGGCGGACTTCTCCGCGATTGTCGCTGAGCCCTGGATGCGCAACGTGACGGAGCAGGACGAACATAAAGCCAGGATGGAACGGTTGAAGGCGTCGGTAGATCGACGCATTGAGGCGGCACAGGAAGAAAAAGGTTTACTGATTGTTTACACGGGCGCTGGCAAGGGTAAGACGACGGCAGCGCTGGGGATGGCGTTGCGATGCATCGGCCATGGCATGAAGGTGGCGGTGGTCCAGTTCATCAAGGGCGCGATCGATACAGCAGAGGAACGGACGCTCAAGTCTTTCGGCGATCGGGTTACGTTTCTCCGCATGGGCGAAGGGTATACCTGGGAAACCCAGGATCGTGAGCGGGATACAAAGTTTGCCCGAGAGGCCTGGGATACGGTTTGCGGATTTTTGCGCGACCCGTCCTATGCGATGGTGATTCTCGATGAGTTCAATATCGTTCTCCAGCACGACTATGTTCGACTTGAAGATGTATTGCCGGTTCTTCGAGCGCGGCCTCCCATGCAGCATGTCGTGATTACCGGTCGCGGTGCCAAAGAGGCGTTGATCGAGGAGGCTGATCTCGTCACGGAGATGAAGCAGGTCAGACATCCCTTCCGAAAAGGCGTGAAGGCGCAACCGGGGGTGGAGTTTTGAGAGGGCCGGTTAACAAGACCTGTGAGCATTGCCGTCAGATATTTGAGTGCGGCGGGTACCAATGCTGGTGCGGGAAAGTTGGCATTACTGAGCAGCAAATGGACTGGATTGCCGCTCGTTTCCAGGATTGTCTCTGTCCTGCGTGCTTGAAGTTGGTCAGCGCCGGTGTACTTGAGGGCTTTCCCATCAAAGGAGTGGGTCTGACCGGTGTCGAGTGAAGCCCCTCCAGCAATTGTCACTGTGAGTCTCTACTCAAGGAGCGAGGTATGAGTCTGCAACCGGACAACGTGATTCCCGGTGATGGGCAGTTTTCCGATTATGAGCGGGCGGCCGTCTACCGTGTTATTTTCGAGCGGCGAGACGTCCGCCGGAATTTCTTGCCGTCGCCGATCACCGATGCTGTTCTTGCAAGGATTCTGACTGCGGCGCATCACGCCGGATCGGTTGGGTTCATGCAGCCGTGGGACTTTGTGGTCGTTCGTCAACCGGCGACGAAGTTCGCCGTGAAGCAACTTTTTCAGAAGTCGAATGGCCAGGCGGCGATGCACTATGAAGGCGCCCGCGCAACGCTGTATCAGAGTCTGAAGCTCGAAGGCATCGAAGAAGCGCCGATCAATATCTGTGTGACCTGTAACCGTCAGCGGGGAGGCCGGCATGTACTGGGGCGTTCCACTGTGCGTGATACGGATGTGTATAGCACCTGTTGCGCCATCCAGAACCTCTGGCTGGCAGCGCGTGCAGAGGGTATAGGGGTTGGATGGGTCAGCATTCTGGATCATGGAGCATTGAAGCGGGTGCTTAGTATTCCCAGGCCGGTCAAGGTACTTGCCTATCTCTGTCTCGGTTATGTCTCAGAGTTTTCGGCACAGCCGGATTTGGAAACGGCGGGGTGGCGAGCCAGAATTCCGGTGGAGCAACTCATTCACCACGAGATGTGGGGAAATAGAGCGCCATCCGCTGCGAGTGATCGACTGACCGAAAAGGGATAATGTGCGGTCTTGCTCCGATTGCTCTGGGGCCACGGATCGATTGAACGATGCCAATGGGAGATATGACTCAAAGAAAGGGCCGGTCTGATCGCATGAAGAACACTCGCAAGGGGCGATCAAAGCTGATTTTTGTGCTCGGTGGTGCGGCGTCTGGTAAAAGCCAAGCTGCCCTTGAACTAGCCGGTCAGGAGGGACCGAGGGCCTTTGTCGCAACGGGTGAAGCGCTCGATCAGGAGATGGCTGCACGGATTAACCGGCATCGAACCACACGCTCCTCTGACTGGATGACCGCAGAAGTCCCATTAGATGTTGCCGAATGGTTCAGTAAAAATAAGTTGTACTATCAAACTATTGTGATCGACTGCCTCACGTTATGGTTGAGTAATTTGCAAGGGCGAGGATTCAGCAATTTGGCCATAACGAATGCAACTGAAAATTTACTTCTCGCGATTCGGGCGACACGAGCTCGAGTGGTGATTGTGAGTAATGAATTGGGGTTGGGGCTTGTCCCTGCGACGAAGGCAGTCCGGGCGTTTCGCGATCTGGCCGGCCGTGTCAATCAACAAGTCGCGGCAGAAGCGGATGAAGTCTATCTGGCAATCAGTGGCCTTCCACTGCGGTTAAAGTAAGAGGAGTGCCGAGCATGCTGTCTCGTGAAACGATTGATCGAATTCAACCGACGGACTCTCGTCTTTTGGCACAAGCGCAAGTCCGCCTTGATCGATTGACCAAACCCATTGGCAGCCTGGGACGACTCGAAGAATTGGCCGCGTGGTACGTCATGATTACAGGTGACATGAAACCAAAAGTTCCGCGCGGAGCGGTCTTTACCTTCGCCGCCGATCATGGGGTGACCGTAGAAGGGGTGAGCGCTTATCCCTCCGCAGTGACCCCTCAGATGGTCTTGAACTTTTTGCGCGGGGGCGCCGCTGTCAACGTGCTTGCGCGCCATGCCGATATCGAGGTTCGTGTCGTCGACATCGGTGTAGCCTTCGACTTTGAAGCAACTCCAGGCCTGATTCATAAGAAGGTCATGGCCGGCACGAACAATTTGTTGCAGGAATCGGCGATGAGTCTGGCGCAAGCGGAACAAGCGCTTCAGGTCGGGATCGGACTGGCGTCAGAGGCTGCTCAGCAAGGTATTGGATTGATCGGGACGGGCGAGATGGGGATCGGCAATACGACCGCCAGTTCAGCGATCGCGGCGGTAATGACACGCCGGCCGGTTCAGGAAGTGACAGGACGAGGAACAGGAATTGACGACGCCGGGCATGCACGCAAGATCGACGTCATTCAGCGCGCACTCGATCTTCATCGGCTCGACCCCACGAATGTGGTGGAAGTCCTTGCCACAGTGGGCGGGCTGGAAATCGCAGGGCTGACCGGGCTGATGCTCGGCGCAGCGGCGGCTCGTATTCCGGTTGTATTGGACGGCTTCATCGCCGGAGCGGCCGCATTAATTGCTGTGGGTTTGCAACCACGCTGTAAAGACTATCTTATTGCCTCTCATCGATCGGTCGAACGAGGTCATGAAACGATTCTGAATCATCTCGGATTGAAGCCGCTGTTCGATCTCGATCTTCGATTGGGAGAAGGCACCGGCGCCTGTCTCGGCATGAGCTTGGTGTGTGCCGCGATCAAGATCTTTACGGAGATGGCTACGTTCGGCGAAGCTGGTGTATCGGAGCGAACGGGAAAGGGGGTAAGGGATAAAGGGATATAGGAGTATGGGTTAAGCGTGCCCTCGTCTTATACCCTGTAATCTCTTATCCCGCTGCCCCACTGTCCTCATGGTACGTCTGTTTGTTCTCGCCTGGCAGTTCCTCACGGCCGTGCCGCTTAGTCGCTCAACGCACGAGGCCAAGCCGGAAGAGTTGGCTGCCTCCATGAGCTGGTATCCCTTCGTTGGATGTCTCCTTGGAGCGTTGCTGGGCGCATCAGATCTACTTCTGGCACAGGTTTTCTCTACACAGGTTACGAGTCTGCTGTTGATGCTGTTGCTTATCGGCATCACGCGGGGACTTCACCAGGACGGTCTAGCTGATACAGTGGATGGTCTGGCGGGCGGGCGAACCCATCAAGCCCGTCTCGCGATCATGAGAGATGGGTGCATCGGAGCGATTGGAGCCACGGGGCTCTTTCTCGCCCTCGGCCTGAGATATGCCGGGCTTAATGCATTGCCGGCCGGCGAGCATCTAGCGTTGCTGGTCGGTATGCCGACGGTCGGTCGGTGGGCCATGGTCGTAGGGTCGTTCCATGCGACCTATGCACGGTCAGAAGGTGGATTGGCTCAACCGTTCCTCGCGCATTTGTCATGGCTACACGTGTGCGTGGCCACCGTCACGGCAGGAATCGTGCTGACGGTGTTATTGGGACCATGGGCGGCGTTGGGCTGTCTCCTTGTCGGCATGGTTCTCATTCGACTTGCTGTGCTGTGGTTTCATCGCATGTTCGGCGGCGTGACGGGTGATGTATTGGGAGCAACGAACGAAGTTGCAGAAATTCTCTTTATTTTGATTATTCCCGTGGTGCTTTTCCAATGACCGGAGGCGAATTGGCAGTAGCGTGCCTCTTGGATGCGGCGGTCGGGGACCCGCGATGGTTCCCGCATCCTGTGAGATGGATGGGCTTGATCGTCGACTGGTGCGATCGACGCGTCTATCAATGTCTCCTCTCTCCCACCAAGCAACGTATGGCGGGAGTATTATTGGCTGTCGTCTTGCTTGCTGGAGCCTATGTGGTCGGTACGATACTTATCTGGTTCGGCAGCGCAGTCGATCCCTTGTGGGGAAGTGCCGTCGCGGTGTTGTTGGCCTGGACCACGCTCGCAGCACGCGATCTCATCGATCATGTCGTCTCCGTGCAACGGGCTCTCCACTCCGTATCCCTAGAAGAAGCCCGAGCAGCAGTCGCCAAGATTGTCGGGCGTGACACGGAGAAGATGGACGAAGCTGAGATCGTCCGTGCGACAGTGGAAACCATCGCGGAAAGCACCGCCGATGGAATTGTGGCGCCCTTGTTCTATCTGGTCCTTGGAGGAGCCCCCTTGGCGCTGGCGTATAAGGCAATCAGCACATTAGACTCGATGATCGGCCATTTGGACGACCGGCATCGATGGTTTGGTTGGGCTTCGGCACGATTGGATGATGCGGCAAATTTTATTCCGGCTCGCATCACGGCGCTCTTGTTGGTTTTCTGTGCGGGAATCGTTTCTCGATCGTGGCCGGTGACGCAGCATGCATGGAGGATCCTTATTCGTGACGGCAGACGGCATCCGAGCCCGAACAGCGGACACCCGGAAGCGGCGATGGCCGGCGCGCTTGGGGTGCAACTTGGCGGGATCAATCGCTATGACGGTCTTCCAATCGAACGTCCATGCCTCGGAGATCCGGATCAACCTCTGACAAAGGCACATATCGGCATGGCGCTGACTCTCATGCTCTGGACAAGTTTGGCAGGGAGCCTCCTGGGTGTGGGCTGGCTCCTATGGTGAAGGAATGATTCGACTCATTCACGGCGGAAATGTTTACAAGGCTGCTCAGGAGCAACGAGTTCCAGTCGACCGAATCATAGATTTTAGCGCGAGCATCAACCCGCTGGGCCCTCCTGCGGCCGCGTTCCGTGCCATCCGCTTGAACCTCAAGCAGATCGTGCACTATCCGGACCCTGATTGTCGGCAACTCAGAGAAGAATTGGCACAACGATGCGGCATGGATACCGACATGATTCTCGTCGGCAACGGCTCAACGGAATTGATTCATCTGCTTCCCCGCGCGCTTGGAATCAAATCTGCGCTCATTGTAGGTCCCACGTTTGAAGAGTATGCGCGTGCCCTGCTGGAGGCAGGCAGCTCGGTTCAGTATGTGCACGCGAAGCGAGAGCAGCGTTTCCGCCCTCCGTTACAAGATGTTCTAGACGGACTTTCCAGTAAACGGTCGAAATTTGATGCTCTCTTTCTCTGCAATCCCAACAACCCGACCGGCCAAGCGATGAACCGACGAGCGATGCACGAGCTTGCTCAGGCTGTCGACCGGCAACAAGGCTGGTTGATCGTCGATGAAGCCTTTATCGACTTTTGTCACAATCACTCGGTCGTTACCATGTTGCGCGAGCATCCGCGCATGCTCGTGCTGCGCAGTTTGACGAAGTTCTACGCCATGCCGGGCCTGCGGATCGGCTACCTGCTCGGCGCAAGCAAGGTGATAGATCAGCTGAAAGATCGCCAACCACCCTGGTCGGTCAATTGTTTGGCCCAAGAGGTCTCATGCGCGGTAGTACGGGATGATGACTATGAGATGAAAACCCTGGCATTCATGAAACATGAACGACCGTGTTTTGTGCGCGCACTTCGTGCCGTGGCTGGTCTGACGGTCTATTCATCAGCCGCGAACTTTGTCTTGATTGAGCTTCCTGCCTGGACTCACGCCGGCGTGGTGACTGAGCGATTGGCTTCCAAAAGGCTCCTTGTCCGTGACTGTTCAACATTGCCGGGCCTGACTGCGCAGATGATTCGTGTTGCGATCAGGACCGCCAAAGAGAATCGGCAGTTGCTTGCAGCCCTCGGTCCCTGCGTGAGGACTGGACAACCATGAGGGGGATGAGTCGGCCCGTGTTGCAGACGGCCTTTGAGGTCAGACAGAAGACGTTGATCGTCGACTTAGGGGGCCTCCGGACAGTTCTCTCCTCTGCTCCCAGGGCCGGTGGGATCACGCGAGCCAGGTATGTCTTGAACCACCAAGTCGCGAACAACCCGATTGACAGGGGGAATTCTGGCATGGGTGCGATTGCGAGGTGCGGCGATCCTTCCAGAACGCTAAGCAATCTGGCCATCTCGCTCGGTATCCGCGATAAATTTGTCGGCCTCATGACGGCTGTATCGCTCGTGGACTTGGTCGCGGTGCGCGAGGCCTATGAGGAAATCTGGGTTGAAGGCTTTGTTACGGTCGGGACTGCCAATGCCGTGCGGGCGGGAGAGCCGGTGACGTCGAGGCAGGGCACTATCAGCGTAGTTCATCCCGGGACCATCAACCTGATCCTCGTGACCAATGCCCGTTTGCCCGCTTCGGCAATGGTCGGGATGGTGCAGGTAGCAACCGAAGCGAAGACGGCTGTCCTGTTAGATGCCAAGGTAAGGAGTTGGACCGGCTGTTCGGGGGCAACGGGAACCGGAACAGATGCAGTTGTGGTTGTGAGTGGAGATGGGCCTCCTCAGCGGTATAGCGGCACCCACACGATTCTCGGTGAACTTGTCGGACGGGTGATTGGCACGGGAGTGACAGCAGGGCTTGCTCGCTATGCCCGCCGGCGAGATTGTCCTAACCCGCGCAGTCGCGCGAAGGGTCTATGACGACTTCCACCACACCAGTTAAGGCTCTTGCTATTCTCGGAACCGGCTCGGATGTCGGAAAGAGCCTGATTGTCGCCGGGATTTGTCGGCTCTTGTCTCGCAAAGGTGTAAGGGTTGCGCCATTTAAAGCGCAGAACATGGCGCTGAACTCCTTCGTGACACTCGATGGGGGAGAGATCGGCCGAGCGCAGGCACTGCAAGCGCAGGCCTGCGGCATCGAGCCGACCGTGGAGATGAACCCGATCTTGCTCAAGCCTGAGTCGGATTCACGATCTCAGGTGGTTGTGAGAGGAAGGGTCTACGAGGCCTTGGATGCGCTCGCGTACTTTGAGCGGAAAGAGATCCTCTTCAACATTGTTCGATCGTGTTACGCAAAACTGGCATCCGAATATGAGTACATCGTCATCGAAGGGGCGGGGAGCGCCGCAGAAATCAATCTTCGTGATCGCGATATGGTGAACTGGCCTGTCGTCGAGTTGGCCGATGCCTCCGTGGTCCTGGTGGCGGACATTGATCGGGGAGGGGTCTTCGCGCAGATCATTGGGACGCTCGACTTGTTAGCGCCTCATGAGCGCCAGCGAGTGCGTGGGGTGATTGTCAATAAGTTCCGTGGAGATCGTCGGCTGTTTGACGACGGGGTTCACATACTTGAGACCCGTACAGGGCTTCCAGTCCTGGGAGTCGTTCCCTACTTGCGGGACCTTCGATTGGATCAAGAGGATAGTCTCGATCTCTCTCATTCCCGATCAGTTGAGTTTAAACCTGACGTCACAAACATAGCTGTGGTTCTGCTTCCTCGCATGAGCAACTTTACCGATTTTAATTCGTTGACTGCTGAGAAGGATGTAGCGCTTCGGTTTGCTGCTTCGCCTGACGATCTCCGGGGAGCTGACGTGGTAATCCTTCCTGGGAGCAAGAACACACTTGGAGACCTCGACTATCTTGTGACATCGGGATTCCCGGATGCCTTGGAATCGCATGTGCACAGAGGGGGTGAGCTGGTTGGAGTGTGCGGAGGCTATCAGATGCTGGGGCAAGCGATCGCTGATCCCAAGGGATTGGAGCGGGGAGGAACGTCAACAGGCTTAGGCTTTCTGGATGTGACGACGGAGCTCGATGCGCCAAAGATCTGCCGGCAAGTTCTGGCCACCTCGCTGCTCCAGGACGTGTCGCTTCACGCGGCAGTCCGTGGTTATGAAATCCACATGGGGCGCACCAGCCGTGGAACTGTCAGCCCGTGTTTTTATATTGAAGCGTCTGAAACCTGGGAAGCCAACGCGAGGGGTCACGAAGGCGCCGTCAGTGAGAGCGGTCTCGTCTGGGGATCCAACATTCATGGTCTGTTTGATCAGTCTGAGTTCCGCAGGGGTTGGTTGAATCGTGCGCGTGCAAGGAAGGGGCTCTCACCCGTTTCGTCCTGTGAGTCTGAACTCGTCGCGGCACAACTGCGCGGCGAGCTGGATCGTTGGGCTGATCACATAGCACAGCATGTGAATATGGGTGCGATTTATCGGGTATGTGACACTTCAGGAGAAAGGAGTCGCTGATGCGCATCACAAAGGTTTACACGCGAACTGGTGACAAAGGGAAAACCCGATTGGCTGGCGGCCAGCAGGTCTGGAAGGACAGCGTACGGGTTGAGGCTTACGGGGACGTGGACGAACTGAACTCGACGATCGGAGTCGTCAGGGCATTTAATGCAGAGTTGGTCGGCAATCATCCGTCTGCCGATCGGTTAGAAGAGGAACTGCGCTGGATGCAGAATAAACTGTTCGATCTCGGTGGGCTGCTGGCCACGGCGCCCGGACAGACGTTCAAGAATATGCCGACGATTACAGTACAGGACTCGACTCGACTGGAAACACTCATCGATACGTGTCAGAAAGACTTGCCGCCTCTGAAAGAATTTATTCTTCCAGGAGGCGGCAAGATTTCCAGTTTCTTACATCAGACCAGAACAATCTGCAGACGGGCGGAACGTACCTGTGTGCGGTTGGGGAGAGAAGAGGCTTTGGATCAGGCTCTCGTGCGATTTCTGAATCGCCTGAGCGACGCACTGTTTGTTTTAGCCCGTTGGATGGGCAAGCAGCAAGGTGAGCCTGAATTTTTGTGGCAACGGGATTCGACCGGCATGTGAGCCACGACAATCGAGTCCCGTTCTTTCGTAGCATGCTGAATGTGACGCTTCGCGCCAGCCCGCCGAACCGGAAGGTCGATTCCTAAGCGGCCGCCTTCATTTTACCGCTGCCTTGCAGAGTCTTCTGTAGTCGGCCGATCGCTCCCGCCAGCTGACCGATTTCATCACGCCGATCCATGTTAGGAGTAGTGCTCAAATCTCCCTTATTGATACGATCCGTCGCCTTTTTGAGTTCTGCTATCGGCCCGCTGATGCTGCGTTCAATTGAGATCACAAACAGCGCGGCAAGCACAATGCTGATACTGACGATGCCCAGCGAATATGTCCGGCGTTGATTGAAGTTGCCTATGCGGGTGACGAGCAGGTCGTCAAGGACTCCTATCGTGACGTCATACATCGCATAATCGGACTCAAGAGTTTTCAATCCGCTTGCACGCATAGACTTCAGATTGATTTTTGCGAACTCACTTGGCCCCGCGTCCAAGACCTGGCGTTGGATCATATCATCGAAGGCTTTCACCGCATCGATGTGTGTACGGAGGGGAAGGGAGAGTTTACTGCGCAGAACAGGATTCTCTGTAATGGATGTCTGATACCAAAATTCGACTGCTAATGCACAGCAGTGCACAAACGTGGTGAAGAGGGCCAGATTTATAGCCATCGATAGCATTTACATCAGTTGCTGTTGATTTCACAGCACTATGCACACAGATCGACTAAGCCGAAAATCGATCATTCTTTCACTTTCTTGTGTCGGCACGTATGTTGCTGAAGTCCCGCGAACATGTTTGCGGCGCGGAGGATTACTCGTCCTGCCACAATGCGTATGACCAATGATGAATCCGGTAGTTAGGCAATGTCGAAATTGTTGATTCACTTGCCAATGACGAATGAAGGGCTACACTCAAGTTTACGTAGCGATGTTTCAATCTAACGAGACTCAACTTGCAGCAATAATGCTGACCTGACGCAAGACAAATGGCGATGCGCAGACACGTTCTCATGTTGGTAGCGGTGGGACTAGCGACGATCCCGTTAGTGTGGAATACCCCGGCGAGAGCCGCGAATGAGGCTGAAGAAGTGGCAGAGCACTTAATCGATTTGGTGAAGATCGGTCGCGTGGTGGTATCGGAGTATCAAGACGCCATTAATGATGTTGAGAAAGCGGAGAAGGGCTTTACTGGAGAATTCGTGGCCGACCAAGTCGTAGAGCGATTCAAAAAAAAGACCAAGATCGATCTCCGAATTCCCAATGTGGTTCCTCACGCCAACTTCTATCTTGTCTTGGTTGAAACAGAAAGAGAAGTGATCGCCGAGGCACAGCCGGTCATCAATAAACAAGGAGTCGGGTTCAAGGGATTCTCGCATGCTGTGTTTGCCCGCCGCGTCGGCGAACGTTTCTATATGAAGACAGGGGTTCGTATGAAGCTGACTGGGTTCAGTGGGCGGGCCCTGAATAGCAAACCGGACGATTTCGAAGAGGAAGTGCTCCGGATGTTCAGCGATTCACGCCATCCGAAGGGTCAGCGTTATGCTCGCAACACACTGGTCGATGGAAGACCCGTGCTGCGTGTGATGGATCCGGAATATGCTACTGACTCCTGTCTAAGCTGCCACGGTTCGCTCAAGGGAGAACGGGATATTATGGGAATAAAGAAGGAAGGATGGAAGGAAGGAGCTTTCGCCGGGGCGATTAGTGTGGTCCTTCCGTTGAAGTATTAAAAGGAGCGACCATAGTTGCTCTTCTTGACCGCCTGTGCGTAAGCGCACAGCAATCATCATTCAGTATAAGGAGATTCTCAATGAGCAAGATCGTTGTCGTGGATGATTCATATGCAGAGCTTCAGATAATCGAGGGCTGTTTGAAAGGGGCGAACCATATGGTTGTATCCTATCCGAGCAGCGACAAGCTGGAAGACAAGGTGGCCATCGAAAAACCTGATTTGATCGTCTTGGACGTGGTCATGCCTGGCCGTAACGGCTTTCAGGCCTGCCGAGACCTCAAGGGCGATGACCGTTGTAAACACATTCCGATTATTCTCTGCACATCCAAGGGTAACGAGAGCGATAAGTTTTGGGGGCAGCAACAAGGGGCGAACGGCTATATCACCAAGCCATTTAAGGCGGAAGAATTGTTGGCTGCGGTCAAGAAGGCGATAGGCGAACGCTGATGGATTCGCCACACGTAACGATTGCAGATCATGCCTTGACTCTTCAGGGGACTTCTTCACTAGGATCCGATCAGACTCAGGCGGCCAGTTCCTCAATGATGCGTGCCGCGATCGTTTCGTTGGGTGGAACGCAATTTATGATCGATCTGAAAAACGTGCGAGAGGTTTTTATTGTTGAATCCATGACTCCGGTTCCTGGAATGCCCTCTGGTCTAGTTGGGGTCACGAATCTTCGCGGTACAGTCATACCGTTACTCGACCTGAGGCCGATATTCGGCCTTCCCGCCGAGGCGGCCTTGCGTCATGCCGTCGTGACGCAACATGGAAATTGGCAGGTCGGTGTCCTGATTGATTCAGTTCCTGAAATTCGTGCCATCGCCAAAGACGAATTGCTGCCGGCTCCAGCCGGCACTGGGGAAGGGGCGTTTCCATTTGTGTCGACAGTCGTCAAGTTGGAGGATCGGCTCCAAGGCGTATTGGAAACATCGATGATGCTGTCACATTTTGAGAAACTGAGCTGACAAGGGGGCAAGCATACTTTTCACGCAATTCAAGACACGATCTGAAAGAGGGGGGACGCGATGGCAAAGGTGGCTAAGATTGTAAGTACAGGAGTGCGGGGAGGGTTCGACGATCTCAAGACTCGAACAAAGCTGATTTCGAGCTATGGCATCGTTAGCGTCATCATCATTGTCGTGGCGATCTCCGGCGTGTTGACGCTTCGCCAGTTAAGCGCCATGTCACAAGCGGTCTATGTCGACTATACAGTTCCGCTCGCTGGCTTCGCGGAAATGAGTACGGCGTTGACACACCATCACCAGATCTTGACCGGGGTTGCCAACGTCACAAATCATAACGATTTAGCGTCCGAAGTCGCGCGGCTGTCATCGTTTCGCACGAAGGTGAACAAGGTGATCACCGATTACGAAACCACAGTACTGCGCGTCTCTCGATCGGGCCGTGATGAGGCAAAGGACTTAGCGTTGTTGAAGCCGGCCATCGCGCAATACTTCAAGGAAGCCGACGGTGCTCTAAGCGCGCTCGATGATAGTTTCGAAAAGAACCTGACGCCGGCACAGGCTGAGCACATGCGAGAGCTCGGGATCTTGGCCTTGACGTTGAGTTCACAGCCGACATTCTTGAAGGTCATTGAACAGACCCGTAACCAGGTATTGGATCTGCACGATGTGGCAAAAGATCTCAACGAGGATGCGCAGACCGCTGGTTTCATTGGAACCCTTGTCCTCGTCCTCGGCGGACTCATCGCGGTGGTCCTCGGAGTCGCCATCGCGTATTGGGTTGTCCATTTCTTCTCGAAGAATCTCAACCATATCGCAGAAGTCGCTCAGTTGGCCGCCAGCGGCGACTATAAAGTCCGTGCCAAAATCGAGTCTAAGGACGAAATCGGAAAGGTGGCCACATCGTTCAATACCATGTTGGACTACATTACGACCGCTCTTGCGAAGGCCGAAAGTGAACGCGACGAGCTGCAAAAGCGGTTGACGGACTTTCTTGTATTGGTCTCGGAGGTGGGCAAAGGAGATCTGACGAAGCGCGGAGAGGTCACAGCCGACATGTTCGGAAACATGGCCGACGCGTTCAACCTCATGATTCAGCGATTTGCGCAATTGATGAAACAAGTCCGTGAGGCAGCCGAACAAGTGAATAACTCAGCGGGGACCCTCCGAGAAAGCGCAGGACAGATGGCCGGCACCGCAAAGCTACAGGCAGACGAATCTAAGATAACGTTGAGCGCGGTCGATCAGTTAGCCTCTTCCATGCGTCAAGTCTCGACAACCGCTGGCGCGTCGTCGGAATCAGCCACGCAAGTGTTGCAAGCGACAGAGCGAGGCCGCGTGGCCGTGCAAGAGACCGTGCAAGACATGCAGAGCATTCGTACGTCCGTGCAGCGTATGTCGAAACAGGTCAAGGGACTCGGTGATCGATCATTAGAAATTTCGCAGATTGTATCGACAATTCGCGATATCGCTAATCAGACAAACTTGCTTGCGCTGAACGCCGCCATCGAGGCGGCAGGCGCGGGTGAAGCTGGGTCTCGATTTGCCGTCGTCGCCGATCAGGTCAGAAAATTGGCCGAAAGCTCGACTCAGGCGACGCAGGAGATTGCCGACCTTGTGAAGGTCATTCAGACGGAGACGCAGGACGCAGTCGCGGCCATGGAGCAGGAAACTCACGCGGTGGAAGCCGGATCAGCCTCTGCCTTGCGTACGGGCGAAGTGTTCAAAGAAATTTCAGGGATCGCTCAACGTTCGTCTGAGCTGGCACAGACCATCGCCAGTGCCGCGGTGACTCAGACCGCCTCGACAGAGCAGGTGGGGCGCTCTATTAAGGAATTTGCGGGTGGTGCTCTGGCAACGCAGAAAGCGACGGACTCAGCGCGCGCGACCGTCGAGGACATGGCGCAGCTTGCCGAAGGGCTGACGGTCTCAGTCGCAAAGTTCAAATTGGCTTAGCCGGTCGCCGGCATTAAAGTAGTTGGGATCGATAGAAGCATGCGTGCAGTTCATTGAGGAGGCTCAAGAAGAAAAGCCCCGTGAGGGAGGATTGATCATAGCGCAGGTATTCATGAATAGTCTGGGTAAAACATTTAACTAATGTAGTGACAACCTCGCCCTGAGGCAGGATGAAAGGAAGCACGTATGCTATCTGTCATGACCACTCGAAAGGCGTTTCTGCCGACGCTGCTCTGTCTTGCCATGTTCGCAGGGGGAGTGGCTCTGTTCGCGCAAGATGCAATTGCGCAGGCTCCAGCGCCACTGACGGCCGCTCCCGAGCCGTCGAAAATCGATACCGGCGATACGGCGTGGGTCCTGATTTCGACGGCCCTAGTGTTGCTCATGACTGCGCCGGGACTTGCGCTGTTCTATGGAGGGATGTCGCGTTCCAAGAATGCGTTGGGCACGGTCATGCAGAGCTTCATCGTTGTCGCTCTGATCAGCATTCAGTGGCTGCTCTGGGGGTACTCCCTTGCCTTTGGTCCTGACATAGGGGGGATTATCGGCAGTTTAGAATGGTTCGGTCTCACGGGCGTGGGACTGGAGCCGAATCCCGATTATGCGGCGACCATACCGCATCAGGCCTTCATGCTCTTCCAGATGATGTTTGCGGTGATCACGCCAGCGCTGATCACCGGTGCATACGCCGAACGCGTCAAATTCAGTAGTTTTATTCTATTCACGCTGCTGTGGGCGACTTTCATCTACGATCCTCTCGCGCACTGGGTGTGGGGAGTCGGGGGATGGCTCAGAAAACTCGGGGCGTTGGACTTCGCCGGTGGGACGGTCGTCCATATTAGTGCCGGCATGGCCGGCTTGGCGTGCGCCATTATGTTTAGGAAGCGGCTAGGCCATGGCAAGGAACCAATGTCCCCGCATAATTTGCCCATGACGTTGACTGGAGCGTCTTTACTCTGGTTTGGATGGTTCGGGTTCAACGCCGGCAGCGCGTTGAGTGCGGGGGCTCTGGCAACAAGCACCTTTACTGCCACCAATACGTCGACGGCTGCCGCGACATTGGCCTGGATGGCCGCAGAATGGTTCTATCGAGGAAAACCGTCGGCCCTTGGTGCTGCTACCGGGGCGGTGGCTGGAATGGTAGCGATCACGCCTGCGTCGGGGTTCGTCGATCCAATCTCGGCGATTTGGATTGGGATGGGGGCAGGTGTGTTCTGTTATATGGCCGTCATGCTAAAGCCCCTGTTCGGCTATGACGATGCTCTCGATGCGGTGGGAGTTCACGCAGTCGGAGGCATTTGGGGTGTGCTGGCGACTGGTCTCTTTGCGTCAAAGGCAGTGAATGCGGCAGGGGCCGACGGGCTGTTTTTCGGCAATCCGGCACAGTTGGGCATTCAAGCGATGGCCCTACTGGTTACGATAGTCTTCGTGTTTGTCGGGACCTTATTAATTCTGGCTGTGGTCTCTGCAACCACGGGTCTGCGTGTGACTGAAGAAGAAGAGCAAACAGGCTTGGATCTCAGTCAACATGACGAAAAGGCCTATTCGTGAGACACAGATGACTGAGTGAATGGGTGACCCGAAACAAGACTGCACTCGGTGTCAAATGAGACAGCCGTCACACCGCGATCATGATCTTGTCGGGTAAATCCGGCCTCGCCATGACAAGAGATGTGTCACCGTAGGTTGTGAATAGACGGAACTAGGTGGGCCTCAAGGAGCATCCTTAGGGTGCTTCGTGTGAGAAAGGACAGGGATGAGTTCCGAACTTGACCGCCAGGGCCTGGTCGATATCTTCGTTATCGAAGCGTCTGAAGCGCTGGACGTTCTAACGAAAGCGTTTCATCCATCCGATGAAGGGACGCCAACGACGACACCAACACAACTACAAGAGCAGTATGTGTGGGCGCATAAGATACGAGGGGCGTCAGCGCTATACGGTTACAATGGTTTGGCGCTGATGGGGGCGTTACTTGAGTCGACCCTGGAAGAGGCCCCGTCAATAGAAGCGTCTCTTTGGCCGAAGGCGTTGGAAATCTTACGTGGCATAGTGACTTCACTCGAGTCTCAGTTGAAAGTTGTTGCGAGTGGAGGCGCTGAAGACCCTGCAATCAGTGCGCGATGGAAATGTGACGTAGAGGGATTATTCGCGTCTCTGCCAACCGTTGCTCCATTGAATAAACCAACATTGCTCACGCCGGACTATCTCGTGCCGTCTCTCGATGCCGAGGTGCTGTCCTATTTCGCTCCTGAAGCCGATGAGTATTTGGAAACTATGGAATCGCTGCTTCAGCGTCTGCGGCAGAACCCCGATGATGGAGAGACCATCCATGCACTCTACCGTACAGCCCACACGCTCAAGGGGTCAGCATGCACGATCGGATTCACCGTGATCGGCGACGTCGCTCATCCAGTCGAAGATTGTATGATCGCGGTTCGTGAGGGACAAATTTCTCCCTCGTCGGATGTACTGGGGGCTATTGGTCGCGCGATCGAGGTCATTCGGCTGCTGATGTGCCGAGATGACGGCAAGGTGGCTCAGCTGCAGCATGAAGTACCGAACGTGACCCAAGCACTTGCGCAGATCTGCAACGGAGGACAGCTGGCGGTATCGACTCATGTGGCGGCTCCAATCGCTCCGGTCATTCAGGTTGCGACGGCTGTTGTGGATCGTCCCGAAGAATCTGCCGGTTCCGATGTGGGATCAGATCCTGCGTCGAGCGCATTGACGGATGAGTATCTCTTGCCGCCTCTTGATGCCGAAGTGCTGTCCTATTTTGCCCCGGAAGCACAGGAATATCTGGAGTCTCTCGAAGCCCAGCTGCTTCGCCTCGATAAGGAGCAGCACAATTCTGAACTGATCAATCAACTCTTCCGTACAGCTCATACGCTCAAGGGGTCCGCCTATACTGTCGGATTTCAGTCGATCGGCGATCTGACTCACTATGTTGAAGATTTCATGGGGGCCGTGCGTGAGGGCCGCGTCAAAATTCTCCCTGGGCATACGGACGTGTTGTTGCGATCGGTCGATGTTGTGCGCCTGCTGATGCGGCGGGACCCCACGTCCCTCGACATGTTACGCCAGCGATTTGCCGTTGCGATGCAACGACTCAAACAGCTGGATCAGCCGGTGGCGCCTCTGGTGGTGGAATCGGATTCAGCCACCCATCTTGTCGAAACGCCGGAGGAGCAAGAACTACGTGATCAAGAAGACGTCGAGCCGGCCTCTGTGGCGAAAGGTAAAACCGCAGAAGATCGTGAAGTCATCCGCGTCAGCCGCGATCGCTTGGAGCGGTTGTTGAATCTTGTCGGTGAGCTCGTTATCGGCCGAGGGCGACTCGAGCAACGCTTGCATATGCTGGAACAACTCTCACAACAGGTATTAGCGTGCAAGGGCCGTCTGGTTGAGTCAGTCCATTCATTCGAAGAGAAACACACCTTTACACTTCCGATCGCGACCTCCGGTCCAGCGACCGGCCCGGCTCAGGGATTTACCGGCGTGAGTGACTTCGGGAGCCTTGAATTCGATAAGTACGACGATTTCAATATTTTGGCTCGCCGTATCGGCGAGGTGACGGCGGATATTTCAGAGTCGATGACGCAATTAAGCGGGTCGATTCGGCGTTCCCATGAAGACATGAGTCAACTGGCACAACTGACCCTCGGTATGCGGGATGAAATCGCTCGAGCCCGCATGGTGCCGGTGGGTACGCCGTTCACCCGATTCCGCCGAGCCACGCGTGAGATGGCGCGTGCGACGGGGAAAGAAGTGACCTTGGTCACGTCCGGTGAACATACCGAGGTCGATACTGGGGTCGTCGAACGGCTGGTCGATCCCTTGGTTCACCTCGTCCGCAACGCAGTCTATCACGGGATCGAGCTTGCGGCTGATCGCATATCGAAGGGGAAGCCGGCGGCTGGGACGATTTACCTCCACGCGGCCCATCGTGGGAATGCGGTGCTGATTGAAGTTGAAGATGACGGGGCAGGGCTCGACGTCGAAAAGATCCGGGCCAAAGCGGTCGAGCGAGGGCTACTCCGTCCGGAAGTGGCCCATTCGATGCCTGAATCAGAAATCATCAAGTTTATTTTCATGCCGGGATTCTCGACGGCCGACCAGATTGGCGATCAGGCCGGGCGAGGAGTCGGCATGGATGTGGTCAAGCGCGTCATTGAAAGCATGAATGGGCACATCGATGTCGAATCCATTCGAGGGGTGGGGACGAAGTTTACCTTGAGTCTCCCACTCACATTATTAATTGCAACAGCGCTTATGGTGCGAGCAGGGAGTGAACGTTACGGGATTCCTCTTCCGGCGGTGCGCGAAGTGACGATGCTGACGCCAAGCGTGCATCAACGGATGGGCGAGCGATCAATCTTGCATATCGGGGATGAGGCGATCGAAGTGCAGCCGCTCCAGCAAATCCTCACTCGAAGCAGTGTGCCGGTGGAAATCGGGAAACCGGTTGTTATCGTGCGGACGTCTGCCGGAATGATCGGCTTGTTGGTCGATGAATTGCTCGGTCGTCAGGAAATCGTCATTAAGCCGTTGGGGTCGTTTAGGTCGTTGGATCGTTCCAGCTTCGGCGGGGCAACCATCGATCCGGAAGGGCGTGTGGTTCTTGTGTTGGACCCGGCGAGATTGCTGGTCAGAGAAGCGCAAGCCGATTCGGCACCGGAGTTGTCGTCGCCTGCGACGGTGTCGACGGACTCGCTGGCTCCATACGTGGTGGTCCCAGAGCCGAAGGCGTCGGAGCAGTTGCTGCTCCTGATCGACGACTCCTTGAGCATCAGAAAGTTTGTGGGCCGGATGTTGGAGTCGGCCGGATATGAAGTCGATACGGCCGTGGATGGAGAAGAAGGGCTCCGTAAGGCGTCCGCGCAAAACTATCGGCTGATCATTACCGATCTTGAGATGCCGAAGCTTAATGGATTTGAAGTGATCCAGGGATTGCGCAGCCGAGCGCAAACGCAGCAGACACCGATCATCGTCATGACGACGCGGGCCGGTGACAAGCACCGGCAAATGGCACTCAATATTGGAGCGAGCTCCTATATTGCCAAGCCGGTAGAAGAGCGGGCCTTGATCCAGGAAATTGAACGCTGGATCGGCAAACACGCCGCCGTACGTAACTAGGAGTCACTCGTTCGATTCTTGGAGTGGTCGTCGGCATCGAACAGGCGCACACGCGATATTTTTTATGAGTTTACGCGGCCATCACAATTTGACAAATCTGTCCGTGGAAACGGCCAGCTTTTTGATCATCCGTCTGGGGGACAGCTATGTGGCCCTGCCCGCAGAGGGGGTTCGTGGCGTTCTCACTCAAGAAGAGGCTGGAAAGGAACAGGCCGTGACTTCGGCAGGGGCCATCTTTCAACCGGTGGATCTTGCCCAACGACTTTCGCTGGTCGCGCACTTGTCCGGTCTCGAGTTCAGGACAGTGTTGTACTCGACCGGCCGTTCTCATAGTGCAATTGGGGTTGAACAGGTGGTGGGCCTGACGGAGGTAGAACGGAAGAACTGCTTTCCATTACCGCCACAGTTTCAACGCGACGAACGAAACTGGTTTCAGGGGATGATGCTCTATCAGGAGCAGTTGGTGTTGATCCTGAATCCATTGTGGGTACTAGGAGAATCGGCTGACGTAGTACCTGCGCCGCTCGAGCAAGGGGAAGAGATGGTTGCGGCAACTCCAGCAAGGATCGTTAAGTTATGCTGAGGGCCTCACGTGGAAAGCAGCAGGTTCAGGTCACGAAACGGTCGTGGAATGTGGTGGTATTTTCCGTTGGTGGAATAAAACTCGCCGCGCGAACCGAAGATGTGGGAGGGGTGTCACCCTGGACTGAGAGCATTCCGGTGCCGAGTCGGACGCCATTTGTGCAGGCCATGCTGAAGCGGGAGAACCATGTGATGCCGGTCTACGATTTGGCTGCCAGACTGAGCCGCGCACTGATCGGAAGTCCGCTGCTGTGTCTGGTGGCACGCCATCTCGACGGGCCGATGGCTATCTGCATCGATGCCGATATGCCGTCTCTCGAAACTGTGGATGCGACGGCGATTCGATCAAACGGCAATGAGGATCTTGAAACGCACGGTACAGTCACGATTGCCGGGAACGATGTGGCGATCGTGGCCTTGCAGCGACTCGGCCGGTCGACACAGAATACCGTGACAAGGTAAGAGCTCTGAAGGAAGGCAGCTATTATGACCAAAGTGTTGATTGCCGACGACAGTATCGCGGTCCGGAAAGTTGCCGAACGATTGCTGACTGAGGCTGGATTTGGGGTGACTCTTGCTGCGAACGGCGCGGAAGCATTGGCTTATTTGGCCAAAGAGACGCCTGACTTGGTCGTGTCAGACGTAATTATGCCGGATAAAAGCGGCTATGAGGTGTGTGCTTTCGTGCGTGGGCAGAAAGCGATAGCGAATACGCCGGTGCTCTTGATCTCCGGCATCGTGAATGATGAGGTGACGAAGCAGGCTGAATCTTGTCATGCCGACGGTGTGTTGAAAAAGCCGTTTCAGGGCACATCTCTCAAGGATCGCGTGATCGAGCTGTTGGCCAAGCGGCAAGGCGCTGCGGCGACTGCTGCGAAGAGCACCGAGAAAGGGACTGAGTCCAATCAGCCGATTCAAAATGCGCGAGTGAGTGACGAACAATTAGCAACCTATCAGCGGGCAACCGCAGGATTGAAGGCGCTCGAAGAAGAACTCTTGGTCGAACGAGATCGAGCGACACGTAGTGCTCAACGAGTGGTACAACTCGAAGGGGAATTGGGTCATGCCCAGGAACTCGAGCCGATGTTGGCAAAGGAGCGAGAGCAGATTGCCCAGCTGAAGATACAACTCGCAGAGACCGAGCGTATTGTCGCGCAGGTACATGAACTTGAAGCTGCACTGAAGACCGAGCGAGACCGGACAGCTGAGGCCAAGAACCAGGCATCGCTGGCGGAGAGCTTAGGCGAGCGTGTACGGGAGCTGGAGATGGTTCTTCAGAAAGAACGGGATGACCGTGCGCAACAGGCAACGGGTTTTGCCGAGCTGCAGAAGCAAGCGAGTCGTGCCCAAGAGCTGGAGGCGACCCTCCAGGCAGAGCGCCAGGCTGCCACACAGCTAGTTGAACAAATGACAGAACTGGAACAGGCGGCGACTCGGTCTCAGATATTGACGCAACAAGTGAGCACGTTAGAGCAATCGCTCGCTGCTGAACAGCAACACAGTAAAGATCTCGCCGTGCGTCTTTCTGAAGCAGAGCACGCAACGAAGGCAACATCAGAGAGTGACGCACTGCTTCAGACGGAACGAGAACGAAATGGCCTCCTAGTAAAGCGCGTATCTGAAGCTGAGCAAGCGGCCGAGCAAGCCACAAAGCGGTTTGAGGAGATGGCGATCAAGCTTGGCGAGATCGCGGGGTTGGCCTCTCAGCTGGGGAACGGGAAGCGACGGTCCTGATCTGTACGAGTATTTCTCTCGAACCCTCACTGACGTGAAGGACTGATGTCATGGCTGCCGGCACCCCCGACGATTTTCAGAAAGAACTGGTTGATCTCTTTGTTCAGGAAGCACATGAATGGCTCCAAAACATTCACGTTGCCTTAGATGAGCTGCAACAGGGGCCGGCGCCGGAGCGTCATGCCAAGCTGATTGGAACGATTACGTCCGGAGTGACCAATCTTGGTGGATCTGCTGCCATGCTCAATCTTTCAGATGTCGAGCAGGCCAGCTTCGGGACGATTCCATTTGTTGAGGCTCTTCGGGACCCGCAGAAAGCGTTCTCCGTTCAGGATTTTTTCTCGCTTTGTAAACAGCTAGGACTGATTCATACCGCTTTGACCCATGCAACGGGGATCTCTTTTGAAGAGGATGGGAGCGGTGCGGCGACTGTCTCGGTTGACGCGAGTCTATCTCCCCGGGAGTTTCTGCAAGCGCTTCAAGAACTACAAAAAAATCAGTCTTCCAGTGCCGCGTCAGGGCGTAACCTTATCCGTAGCTTGATCGAGCAAATGGAAGGCCAAGTTCAAGCCGGTGTCGAACGTATCGATGCCAGGGTCATTCACGAATATCTCGCCAGAGTGTCCGAAGCGGAAGAGTCGTTTCTCAAAG
The DNA here is from genome assembly GCA_965233025.1 of uncultured bacterium. Taxonomy (GTDB): domain Bacteria; phylum Nitrospirota; class Nitrospiria; order Nitrospirales; family Nitrospiraceae; genus Palsa-1315. Next base: position 3,821 of record CBDDRH010000020.1, on the reverse strand, counting down.
CGATTGACGAGCGTGTGCCGGAGATTTTCAAGAAAATGAGTGCTCTCAAGATGGACGGGGGGGAGGCCTCCTCACGTATGCTGGCGCTCGAATCCTCTCTTCAAGACGTCGCACAGTTACGAACAGAAGCGCAGCAGGTGAATTCGAGCTCGGCCATGATGTTTTTCACAGGTCTGCACAGTCTGCTGACCATGGTGGCGCAACGTCGAGTACGTCTGGCCGCCACACGGGTGGAATCGGTAAAGGCGCGGCTGCATGTGATGGGGGGCGCCATTCGCCAGTGGGTGGAGCACGGGCGAGCCCAACGTGCCGCGATCGATCAGTTATTCCCTGCCGGCCACTCGTAGTCGATATGCGGAACCCCGCTCACAAGTTCGTCGAGGCGCGTGATGAAATCGTCCCTTTCGAGCGATGATGCCGGCGCGATGAACGAGGCAATCGACTATACAACGTATTGGGGACTCAGAGCCTTTCCGTTCGACAATGTGCCGGATCCTCGATTCTATGTTCCATGCGCTCAACATGACGCCGCGCACAGGTGGTTGAGTTATGGGGTTCACACCCGCAAAGGCATCCTCCTGCTCACGGGTGACATCGGGTGCGGAAAAACATTGCTGAGTCGTCGTCTGATCGTTGGGCTATCGCCTGCTCGGTATGATGTCGCGCTTGTTGCCAATCCCGCCTTATCGCCATCTGAACTGCTGGATGAAGTGTTGTCGCAGTTTGGACTCGACCTCGTACAATCAAAAGCCGCACGATTGCAGACGCTCAATACACGCCTAGAATTAAATGCGCAACGCGGGATCAGCTCGGTGCTGGTCGTGGATGAAGCACAAGCAATTGAAGGCATTAAAGGATTTGAGGAGCTCCGATTGTTGACGAACTTTCAACTCAATGATCGATTTCTGTTGACCATTGTACTGATCGGCCAGCCTGAATTACGTCATCGTGTTGCGGAAATTCCCCAATTGAACCAGCGGATCGCGGTTCGCGCCCATCTAGGCCCGTTCACGGCAGAGGAAACGACATCATACATTGCGGCACGCATGGGAGCTGCGACAGATCGGACAGATGTGTTTACGAAAGAAGCGATGACAACCATTCACGAACAGAGCAAGGGGATTGGACGGCTCATCAATGCACTCTGCGATCAGTGTCTCTTTGCCGGAGCGATCGAGCATCTCTCGCAGATCGATCATCCGCTTGTTCAGAGGGTCGGGCAAGTCATATGATGTCTGGTCGAATATTTCGTAAGGATGGCCTCAGGCTATGAACGAATCCAGCATGACAGATTGGTACCGCATTGCGCAGGAGCAATTAACGGATGTGGCGCTTGCCGTGCAGCGGCAAGACGAACTCGATGTCGAGGCGTTGTCTACCCTGGCGACCGGTATTGCGGAGGCGCTCAAGAGAAGTGATCAATTGCTCGTTCAGGCTATGAGCGGTCCCGCAGGCCCGCCACTGATTACAAATCTTGTGAATGTGGCAATTTTGGCAACGAAAGTAGGCGCCGGACTGGGATATCACGGGAAAGAGTTGGAACGGCTTACCTTCGCAGGACTCCTGCACGACATCGGCCTGTTTGCCGTGCCACAGTCGCTGATTACCAAGTCAGGTCGGTTGACCCGTGATGAACGTACGCTGATCGAGCAGCATCCCGAGCTCGGCTATCAAGCGATTCGAAAGGCGGGTCCGAAATACGACTGGCTGGCACAAGTGGTGCGTCAGGCGCATGAGCGGTGGAATGGGCAAGGATATCCGAACAAGTTGAAAGAGCGGCAGATCAGCGAGTTTGCCCAAATCATCGGCGTGGTAGATGTCTTCGATGCACTCGTAAGCCCGCGTGGGTATCGCCGCCGATTCTTTCCGCATGAAGCGGTGCGAGAATTGATAGTGGCGGAACGGGCGGCGTTCCCTCGGGAAGTCGTCAAAGCGTTAGTCGAACAGCTGTCGGCTTATCCGCTGGGTACCTCAGTACGATTGACCACCGGAGAAGTCGGGTCTGTCATGCGCGTCAATAAGCGCTATCCGCTCCGCCCGGTCGTGTGGATTGAGGGTGATGAGGCCCGTGGCCAAGAGGGGATGCAGCTCGATCTCAGCCTCACCCCGCTCGTATCGATCATCGAAACACTGGAGCCTCCTGACGTCGCGCGCATATCGTTTCCAGCGGATGCGACGCGCGCCAAGACATCCGGGTTGGTTCCCTCGGCATCCGATCAATTTACGTCGCTCTTGGAAGGCTTGGATGCTCTCGCGAGTGCGATTCAAGGCGCCGTCGAGTCACGGACTTCTGTGCCAGTAGACAGAACTGCCTCGCTGTCGGGCGAGCATCAATGGATAGGTGGCCTTCCTGCGCAGGATCTTGCGGATGCCAGTTTTGAAAAGGAAGTAATCGGGTTATTCGCCCTCGAAGCGCATCAATGGCTGGCTCAAATTCAGATGGCGATGAAACAGCTCGCTGAGGGGACCAATGGAACAGTGCGTCCAAAGCTCTATGGGATTCTCTTGCACGGTATTACGAATCTATCCAGATCTGCGTCGACGGTGCGGCTCCAGACTATTGAGCAGATGGCTGCCAATCTGCTTCCGATTCTCCACGATATGGGGAAACAAGAGCCAGGTACGATGACGGCAGCGCTTCAGTCGCTTCAGGAGGGCTTGGATCGGATCAGTTTGGCTGTGCGCCGCTTAGCAGGAGACCAAGCAGACGACCGTGCTGGAATTGATGACGTTCATGGGGAAACGGCAGGCAAATCTGAGCAGCCTCTCCCTGCCGCTGCGACTGAATTACCCGATGTTCCCCAGCGGCACGCTCCACTCACCGTGAGTTCCAGCGTCCCGCTCATCCATGCCCTTCGGGACCTGCAGCAAGCTCGTGCTCGGTCGATGCAGCCAACCCGCGATGTGCTGGAGGCGGTGATCTTGCGAGCCGAGCGGGAAACCGATCAACTTGATGTCGCCGGCATCGGGCGCATCTTAACTGAACTTGATAGACTCGACGAAGAGTTCCTTCAAGAAGTCCGTCGGCGAGTTCCGATCATCAGTTCCATTCTTACGAATATACGAGCGCAAGGAGCGACGGATTTCGTCACGGCGTCCCAGCTCGACCCGGTTCTCGAACAGGTCGAAGCCCTCTATAATCTGGCCAGTCAGGTACAGGCGACGATGATCACGATGTTTTTGCAGGGACTGCGATCCTTTCTCATGGTCGCGGCCTACCGAAAAACATCGACTTTGGCAGAGCGATTGGGAACGGTCGAGGCGAGAATTCATGCATTGATTCCGATGGCGGAGCAGTGGGGCAATCTCGGGCGCGTCGAACGATCAGCCATCGGTGATATCTTGCCGATCTAACTTCACCCTGTCAGTCTGCACACTTCTGTACGCTCGACGCTGGAGAAACTTCTGAGTCGCGCGGAATCGGCGCTCGGCTTCCATACGACTTCTCGCTAAAAATCTGCATCCTGGTGATATTGCACAGATTGTGTTGCCTATCGATTGGGCAATGTGTGAGGTGCTGTGGTACGGCATGGCATTGGTCGCTCATCCACATGATTATCCACACGTCATGCACACCTTTTGGGGACACCGAGAATGAGAGGGCCGATGTCGTGTCCTCTTGTCCCCTTTCCCGCTGCGGAACTTCATGTTGATGGACGGGAATCTCCTGTTTGGAAGCAGCGTTTAGGCGCCAATGCCCACCTTCGTACCATGGAGTGAGCAGATAAGTGCCTATGCAATGAAAACCAGGCATATTGGCTATCGTTGCTCATGTGTCATCCACAATTTCTCATCTAATCAGGGGATTAAGAGGCCTGTTT
>CBDDRH010000019.1:0-7062 GCA_965233025.1 uncultured bacterium | reverse complement strand
GGCGCCGCGGTCGCTTATGCCCTCAACATGCTGGAAGAGCGCGGCGTGCTGTTCATCTCGCCCGGCGACATGCTCTACGAAGGCATGATCATTGGCGAGAACGCCAAGCCGCAGGACCTTGAGGTCAACCCGCTGAAATCCAAGCAGCTGACCAATTTCCGCGCCAGCGGCCCCAAGGACGAAGGCATCCGCCTGACCCCGCCGCGCCGGATGAGCCTGGAACAGGCGATCGCATACATCCAGGACGACGAACTGGTCGAAGTGACGCCGAAAGTGGTGCGGTTGCGCAAGCGGCATCTGGACCCGCATGAGCGCAAGCGGGCGAGTAGGCGGAGCGAGGCCGCATAGGCATCGAAGATCTGGATGTCACGTCTGTTTTTGATGCTTAAAATTGTCAAACTCTTTGGGGAGCAGGGCGACAATTCGCTTGGCATTAAGATCGTACAAATTCCAGGTGACGTCGAGTTGCTGCCGCACCTTGGCTAGTCTCCGCGGAGTGCCGCCAGTTTTCCCCCCAGCCCCTCTCTTCAACTTGCCAGCTACCTGATCGTAATAAAGCTCTCGCGCAGCACGCTGGAATTCAAGGTTGAACATATCCTGCTGGCTGGTCAGCTGTTCGCGAATTTCTGGTAAGATCGACGGCCGTCCGCAAAGCAAATGATCGGCTGCGTCCCCAAGGTTGGCGAAAAGAACCAAAGGCATCCGTATAAGATGTCGCTGCGCTTTCTGCCAATCTCCTGGGTCACTGGGATACCATCGATAAATCTCACCGGGCTGTCTCTTCCCTTCGATGCTTTTTGGAAACACGACGTCGCGAAGTACGAATGTCAGCCAAGCCCACACGCCCGGTCGCGGCAGGAAGTCAGACCAACTAGTGCCCAAAGCGGTTAGGACGCGTTTGGCAAGTTCCTTAGAGGTATCAGCGGGCCCATCGTCAAACTGATTGGTACCGCTGATCCTCCGTGCAAATTGCGGGTCGATGGGTTTAATGGCGCCTTCATCTAACTCGCCAAGCATTATTCGCTTGAATGCGGCCATCCCTGCTTCGGTAAACTCATAGACGCCAGCATATGTGGTCATCGGGCATCTCCAGGTTGAAGGTCTCCCAACAGTTTGCTCGCAAATTCATGCCTAGCGCAAAATGAACTGATTAGTCGCTCAAGGTAGTCGCTACGAATGCCAGAGTCGGGATCGCCAATCGGAGGAGCAACTCCTGGGAGAACCCAAGCAGCCCATTTCAGCCAGTCGACTACCCAATCGACATCATCCGAATGATCCTCCCTCAGGATTGCATCAAAGATTCTGTGTACGACCTCCGGGAGTACCATCGATAGGAAGTGCGGATCGCTACGTGCCCAAGCCGTCGCATTTGGGATGCGCTTGTCTACTTTTACTACCGGATAGTCGTTCTCTTTAATGTCGAGCTTCCAGGTAAGCGGATCGGTATCCGCCGCTAGATACTGCAATATACCTCGGCTGTTCGCTGGCTCGTCACTTTTCGGTCGCAGGGTCCAACTATTCGTGCTGCCAAGCAACAAACCCAATTGAGTGGCTGCATCAGCCACTCTTAGCTGGCAGCTCGGGGCTACGAAGTTTCGCGTTTGGAGCTGGCAGGCCGCGCGAGGTTTGCCGACCGTGCCGAAATCAATGATCTCAATGCCTTTGTTTTCGACCAATCGTATTGAAAGTTTGGCCGTGGGCGGAAATGAGTTGAACGCGGCAAGTTTCGATATGGCCATTGCGACAAATGGCCTGTCATCTACGCGGATTAGCTCAACCCGTACGGCAGATTTCTGTATCTGTCGGCGGCCGGTGAGCCTGATCCTACGACGCATTGGTCAGTACTCTGATGCGCGTGTCGAGTTCTCTATGCACATCGAAGCCGGTGACTTCGGCCGAACTGTCCTGACACCAATCCATGAGTTTCAGTCGGTTCTCATGAAATTCTGCGCTGCAGTTCGTTACAGACGTGTTCAGATCGTCCGCCGTGAAATCATATGGACTCCACGAAGGATTCCCCCTGCCATCCGCATAGGCGATCACCACCTCGATCGTGGTCGGGAAATCCTCGTATTCTCGATTTGCCGACAGACGGAACCCGTTGGTCAAGTCATGCACGACCACCGGTGGAATATTTGGTGGCGGCAAAGGAGGCGGTGGAGGTGGTGGTAGCGGAGTTTCATCGGCCTCGTCGGTTGGCTCGGGAACGTCAGCTTTGCGTCCCTCGTCGTCAGGCACCGAGAAGTAGGCTTCCCAAACTGTGGTGTCAGGTTTATCGGTTTGTTCGGTTAGAAATGCCCGGAGCTCGTCGGGCAGAGCCTTAACCAGCCGCTTGATGCCAATCCCGTCGGTGAATCCCTCCTTCGCGAGCTTCGACTTGACGTCCATGGACTCAAGTAGATCAAGATGAGCCTTGCCTTCGCAGAGGTTCAGATAGTCTGCCAACGGTGGCGCCTCGACCAAAAGCACAAGGTCTAAATCGGTACTCGTGCGTGCCTTCACATCAGGCAGACTCATGCCTTCTCGGTAAAGTCGATCAAGTGGCGCCTTCCCATATGGCGCCTGCATCGCAACGGCAGTTATGATCGCATCGGTGGTTATGCCCTTATGTGTCATTGGAAATTTCAGGTTGAAGACGACCTGCGATCCGGCATTGAGGTCCGACCTGAGCTTCTTCGCTGTTTCCGTTTCGCGGTGATCCGCGAGCTTTGCCTGGCCATTTGGAAGTCGTAAGTCCGTGTCTGAACCCACCAATCCACTACTAATCGTGTTCAGATTCCGCTCAACATCATCTCGCACCGACTTGGTTTTAATGTACTCTGCAACGCATGGTGCCACGTCGTGAATGGTCTGCGCATCCAGTCGGTCAATGCCCACCTCAACGACAAGTGAGCCGTTCAGAATAGCAGGCGCAAAGTGATCAATAGCCGCTGCTAGAATGCCATTGTCGTCCAGATCACCGTGCGGATAGGGAATCACGAGAGACAGACCCGTTCGGTCCGGCTCGTCCGTGAAGGACGCTAGGTTGAACGCCTTTTCTAGCTGTTCGTGGAAATCCACTGACTCGTGGAGCTTGTATATCGACTCTTCAACGCCTGCTGCCAGATACGAATGTGTTGATTTGAAGCCATCGCCAAAGTCGTCTGCCTTTAGGACGCACATGCCACAGGCCGCTATCCGCTTGTCAGTCTTACGGCGAGTCAAGCCGATGACGGTGTTGAGCTTTGATGCGATGAGAAATGTTACGCGGCCGATACCACGGCCGCCGCGACCAGCAGCAGTCTTGTTCGAGCGCCCGAAGTTAAGCCAATACCCCCAAAAATCTCCCTTCCGATCGGCAAGCCCGCCAAGGAGACCGGTGGTGTTGAAGTCCTCAACAGTCACCCAGCTGATGCGCCCGTTGCCCCAGTCATTCGGCACAGCCAGATTGGCAGTCTGGCGAAAACCTATTGCGTCAGTCAGGAACGCCGACCGAGACCCAAGCTTACCTTCGTGGAAATTGAATCGGATAAGCACTGGCTCATTAAGGTTCAGTCTAGCGTCCAGGCTATTCTGAATTGCCTCTCGCACAAAGGTATCAGTGTAAGGGTAATCCGCTCGATCGAACATTTCGCTGTTCAGATCGTCCGTCGTTGGTGTCGGGCCGACGGAGGGCCAGATCCAGCTCCAATGTGCACTCATTGCCAAGGCTCCCCAGCCATGCAGCTTACTTACAGAGTGAAACCGCCGTCTCGTTCGGTGCTTGCATCGGTTTCAAATTTGCGCCGCGCTTCCTTCAGGGTCTTGTCTAGATACGCGAATATCTTTCGGACATCGGTTTCGGTGTAACTGTAGTTACTGCGATTGCCGAGATTTCCAATTAGCTGCAGCGCCTTGGCGGCCTTTCGGACCCGCGCTTCGGCTAGTTGCTTGAACTTTTCGCGGCGGATCTCACTAGTAGGCATAAACCAGTTTCCCGTGCGAGTCGGCGACTCCGTAGCACTAACTGGGCCTGCTTTGAAATATGAATAATGTATCTACTAGTAGATATGAGATATCTAGGCCTTGAAGCCTCGAATTTCCCCAGTTGGCGCACTGGAATTAAGCCATGTCCGCACTTCCTGCGCAAGCACGTCATGGTCGAGCTTGCCCGCTCCTCGTACCGAGCACTCCCAAATTTCGAGATGGCGGTAGCCTCCTTCAAGGAGCGTCTTCCGGACGGCCACATCGCGAGAATGATTCCTGAGAAGTTTGGGGGCCCAAAATGAGGAACGCTCGTCCGGCTCCCTGAAGAGCCGACAGCTATGCCGGTGCCAAAAACAGCCATGAATGAACACAACTGCGCGCTGCCGCACGAAATAGAGGTCAGGCTTGCCGTAAATGCCCTCCGGATGGACGCGGTACCGCAGACACTCACGGTGCAAGGCCCTGCGTATCTTCATTTCTAACTTGGTATTCTTGCCCCGAATGCGCGACATTCGCTCGCTGCGATCCCGGGCCGAAAGGATGTCGACCACTAAACTAATCTGTCTTGTCTGGCTCGGGTGGCACTTTCAAAGCGTATGGCACTAAGGCCTCGGCTGCAGCTTGGATAAGGGGCACGACGACCGAATTGCCGAATTGTTTCCAAGCACGAGTTCTAGAGGAAATGATCGGGAAATTGTCAGGGAAACCCATGAGTCGTGCCGCTTCGCGAGGCGTCAACTTACGAGGGAGAGCTCCAAGACTGCGACGGATCAGAATCTCCGCGCCGTCCTTGTGGTACCGAGCCGAAAGAGTCCGGGCCACGTCACTTGGGCCGAAAAGCCCATACCCGAAACCATTGCCGAGCGAGCGATGCTTCGCCGCATGATTTTGCAGACAAGTCCAGACCTTCGGCGTGACGATGTACTCAGGCCTAACAGTGCCGTCTGGATTCAGGAATCGTCCCTGGTCCACATCTGGTTCGGTCCCGTCCTCCGGATGCAAAATGGAACTGAGTTTCGGTCCGTTGCCAGTCTGATTAAGGTCGAACTGCCGCCAGTCGAAGCCGACGCTCTTGCGGAAGCCCGCGATCAAAACCCGCTTGCGCTTCTGAGGCACATATCCAGACGACGAGAAAACCTCTGGATGCACGTCATAGGCTAGATCATTGACCAGTACGTTTAGGATCACCTTCCAGGTCCGGCCACCATCATGCCGACGCAGATTTTCGACGTTCTCCAGTAGAAATGCCCGAGGCCTTTTTGCGTCGATGATGCGAGCGAGCTCGAAAAACAACTGTCCTTGATCCTCGCATTGCAAGCCGTGAGGTCTGCCAAGCGAATTCTTCTTAGACACGCCGGCAAGGCTGAATGGCTGACAGGGAAATCCGGCAACGAGAATGTCGTGCTTTGGCACCTTCTCGGCACCAAGTGTGCGAATGTCGTCGTGGATTTCGGCGTTTGGGAATCGCGCGCAATATGCCTTCTGGGCCAACCGATCGACTTCGCATGTCAGCAGGCAGCGACCACCAACGGCGTCGAATGCGAGCCGCATTCCCCCGACGCCAGCGAACAAATCAATGAAAGTAAAGCGCGTGATGGTCGATTTCGCGACTTTATCATGAGCATGCTGGTCGTCGATCCCACGAGGGGAGTCTTCAAAGGCGCCGATCTCGTCACGCCCATCCAGTTCAATCGTTCGCAAATCGGTCTCCCCAATTTGAGATAGTGCCTAGAAGAACAAAACAAGTCCAGGACTGTTTTCGCCGGACAGGCGAAAATGCTGTCCTACAGCAGGTCCGCTTAGTTATACCATGGCCGATTCACCAACCGGAAGGAGAGAGTCGTCCAGAAGAAGGGTGGCCGCGCTTGGGAGGCTTCGGGAGCGAATTCCTGGCCCCCCGGATCGGGTCCAGGATACCAAGCTGTCTCGACCCGGCTCGACCCGAACGCGAAGGGGGGCTCACGCCCCTCGTCCGGCCCCGAACTTTTTCGCCTATGCAAGCTGGACTTTCCAGACCTTCCGAACCTTCCGCGACCGTCCGCGGCTCGCGCGCCCCCGCACGCGCGCCCTCGCGCACGCGCCCGATGGATGCCGAAACTTCGGAAACTTCCAGCCAGGCAGCGGGGCGCGCCGCCGATGGCCTCAGGCGCAGCCCTCGACAAATTGGATGCTGTCGGTGCCGGCGTGGATCGTCTCGACGCGGCGGTTGTGGCCGGTCTCGAAGCGGACGCCGCGCCGCTGCGCGACGGTCCAGTAGGTCAGATATTCGGCCGGCAGATCGAGGTAGTGATGGGCTTCGGCCTCGAGACCGAGCGGATAGGCCTTGCGAACCTGGTCGGCGCTGGCGCCGATGCCGATGCGGCGCGGCGTCGTCACCGCGCTCTGGTCGCCGACGGAAATGCGGGTGAGCTTGCCGCCCTCGAACATGAACCACATGTCCGCCAGGGCCGGGGAGATCTTCTCGACGCAGAGGTTTTCGTCCTCGATCGGCTCGCCTTCCAGCTTCGCGCCCAGGGCCCGCGCCACCTCCGCCTGGGTCATGCCGATCCGCACCTTGCCCCAGCCGTCGGGGGTCAGATGCGGCAGGGCCGCTGCCGCCAGGAGCAGGAGTGTCATAGGCCGCCCATCGCCAGCAACTGCTTCCACTCCGCGTCGCGCACCGGCGTCACGCTCAATCGCGACTGGCGGAGCATTTCGAGCTTCGCCAGCTTGGGCTCGGCCTTGATCGCCGCCAGGGTCACCGGCCTGGCCAGCTTGGCACGCGGTTCGACGCGGACGCTGGCCCATTGCTTGTCGGCGCCGTCCGGCCGCCAAGCGCGGGTGATCGCCATCACGCCGACCGCCGCCTTGTCCTTCTGGCTGTGGTAGAACAACGCCTCGTCGCCGGGGCGCATGGCCTTGAGGAAATTGCGGGCCGCGTAGTTGCGGACGCCATCCCATTCGGTGCCGCCGTCGCGGACCAGGTCGTCCCAGCCGTAGGCGTCGGGTTCGGAGCGCAGGATCCAATAGGCCATGACCAGCCGATAGACGGTTCTTCGCGGACGATAAAGCGCGGCCGGAAATTCGAGAAAACGCAATGGTTCCAACGCGTTGCGCCGTTCAACCCATGAGAGGCTC
>CBDDRH010000018.1:0-10367 GCA_965233025.1 uncultured bacterium | reverse complement strand
GAGATAAAAACTGTCGAGGAAGACGCGGTGGATCGGCTGCTCATCGTCATCGCCCTGCGCACTGCCCATGAGGAATTCCCCCGCCGGCACCAGCACCATCGGGGCGCCGTCCTTGCCCGTGCGCGTGGGCGGCGGATGCAGGCCGGCCCGGGCCTTCGGCGGGTGGTTCCCGTTCGCCGGCGGCCGCGGCTTCTCGGCTGGCTTCGCGGGACCCGGGTCTGTCTTACCGGGGGCAGGCTCGTTTGCCAGTGCGAGCCCGCCCATGAACCAGACCCCTGTCAACAGCGCGCACAGCATTGCGTAAACCCTGACTCGAGCCTGTGTCATCGACAGTCGCTCCATCCGGGAATAAGCACGAGCCTCATACGCAGTATCATCTACCCAGAGTACCCAAAATTGCGAGGACAAATTCAGCATTGCGATCTGACTCCCAACTTATGTAACGATTCCACTCAAGTTACAGAGGTTGGTGTTGTCACGCGCTTTTGAAGCGGGTGACCTTGGCAAACACGATTGCAGCGAAAGGGAGAGCGAGACCAAGGAGGAGCTGCGCGATGAGGAGCGAACCAAGCTGACTATAATCGGCAGGCGTTTGAATGGCGCCGGAAACCTGGTCATGGACTTCCCGACTGACTACATAGATTTCATTCAAGTATTTAGTTCCGAGCTGGCTCAACGACAGGGCCAGATTCGTAAACGATGCCATCACGGCAAAAAAAGTGGCCTTCAAATTTGCGGGCGCAGAATTCGCAATCCAGGCCAGCATCGGAATCATGGAGATCTGGCCAAGCGGCGATTCTAACGCGGTATCGATCAGCGCAATGAATCGTGCATCGACGATCCCGCCGGTCAGCCTTGCTGTCCATTCGTGCAGGCCATAGAACATGCTCACGATCGGGAGGGTCAAAATGGTTCCGATCACCGTGAGAAACCCCACGACATAGGCAATCGACCGCTCGGCCATGAAGCGGCGAAAGACGAACATCCCCGCTAAGGTTAACGTGCTGCCGATCAGCGAGAGGATGGAGAGAAACTGCTGATCGAACTTCAGCTGGTCGATCATCCACCACGTCGTCCCTGGGCCGGTCCCAGGAATTGCGCGGAAGATGAAGACCACGACCGCTGTCCCAACCAAGGTGAACCGCTTGTCAGGCTCCAGCTCTCGCACTAATCGGCCCATTAAGAACAAGACGATTATCATCGAGCCGGCAAAGACAATCTCTTCGCTATAAGAGAAGCCGCCGAATCCGACCGTGAGCGTAAACAGCACGAAGGCGAGGCTCCCGCCGAGAATCCACCAATTCGGCTTCGTCGGTTCACCCGACGATTCGCGTGTATCCACCATCTGCCCGGCCTGTTCACGTGAGAAGCCCTGTTGAGTAAGCTGTTGTCTGTGCTGTCGCCGCAGCCACCACGCCATCACCAGCCCGAGGACTGAGATGAACGGGATGACCAGCGCCATCAGATAGACCTGCTGGTAGAGACGAACGACCTCTGGCTGTGGGAGCCCCTCGACTCCCGCAAAGACATACACATTGACCATCGCCACCAGAATCCCGCCACCGACGATGGCCACGCGACCGAGCGTCTGCATCGTGGTATGCATCAGCTTCCGCGTGGGTTCGTCGAATGGCTGGCCACGATCATCCACGCGTGGCACAGCTTCGACCGTCATCGCATCCGCGACGGCGTCTTGCACCACGTAGCCGATCGGACCAAGCAATGTGCTGATCACATACCAGACTTCCGCCGGCAAGATGGAGGTCATCAGTTCCCGGCTTCCGATCAATGCCGCCATGATCCCAAGACTGGTGGCCAACAATCCGGCTCCAAAGACCACGAGCCAGCTTTTCCAGCGCCACAAGAGGTCGACCAGATGTCCGATCGGCATCTTGAGCGCCCAGGGAATGCCGGCCCAAAATCCCAGAGCAGCGAGGAAGGATGCGGAGAGGCCTAAGTAGTCTTTGACAAAGAAGGTACCGACGATGCCGGTGAGGGCGGAGATGCCGTAGGCCATGTACACCATGAGCGGCGGCAGATAGGAGAGCCGCATCTCACGGCCGAGGGAAAGAATGTTGTGGTCAATCCAGCGGGCGAAACGCGTGAACATCACTATGGTAATACTCTGGTGGGCATGCGACGCTCGACCAGCGCCTGCAGCTGTGCGCGCATCTCGTGAGCCGGCAAGTGCATCCGATCCCCGTGCCCGGCCAGTACCCATTCGAAGGGGTAGTCGAGGAGTTTCCGGATCGAGTCCGCCAGTACATGTTTTCTCCAAACCAGCCGGCTCGGAGCGCCCAGCATCTTCTGCGCGGAGTACCACCAGAGATGATCCCCCGTGAAGAGGAACCTGTTCTTGTACAACAGGGCCATGCTGCCAGCCGTATGGCCCGGCACAGGAATGATCTGAAACTGCGGCATGACTTGGAGACTATCGGCCCCCTCAATGATCCATTCGGCATCCGGAGCCGCCTCGACGTCTGCCCGATGAATAATTCGTTTCGAGCCGAAGTGGGCCGCATATTTCTCCGCATCGGCTACATCGTCTTTATGCGTGAGGAAGATGTAGGCGATGCCGCCCCGTTGTTCAAAGGCCTCGACAAGATGTGTGAGATATCGAGGTGAATCGACGAGCCAGTTGCCGTCCGGATGTTGGATGAAGAAACTATTCGCACCGAACGACTTCTCCGAATTGAAGCCGCAGTAAGACACCTCGTCTTCAAGTTGGAGCGGAAAGCTTGCCATGGCTTCTTTCATCCGCAACTTGTCGCTGTGCTCGGTGCCGATCGAGCCAACCGGGCAGGCGAGGAGCGCTTGATAGGCCTGCTGAATATGCCCTTCGTCAGTCGGCTGTTTGGTGACCGCGGAAAACGTACCGACTTCCTCGAAACTCGCCGGCGCCAACTGCCGGCAGGTATCGCAGTTAATGCAGGTCGCATCGACAAAAAAATTGCCTGCGACATTGGAATCAAGTCGTTTTTTCTCATCAGCCATTACGCACCCTTCATGCGTTGCCGCCTACAACCTTCTTCGCTTCCTTCGCTTGATCGGCTGCACGCCAAAGATACCAGGCTGCAGCAGTGCGGTAGGGCTTCCAGCGCTCCCCGTATCGTCGCAACTCTTTTGGCATCGGCATCGAACGCCGACCGTAGGCGATGCAGAACCCGTTGCGCACACCGAAGTCGTCGACCGGCAGGACGTCCGGCCGTCCCAATTGGAATATCAACAGCATCTCGACCGTCCAACGTCCAATTCCACGGACCGCGACGAGCCGTTCGATGATCGCCTCGTCGTCGAGCTTCCGAACGATGGCGCCTGTCGGTACGGTACCGTCGAGCGTCTTGGCGGCTAGATCGCGGAGCGCCGCGACCTTGGCTTGTGAGAATCCTGCGCCACGAATCGCCTGCTCGTTCATTGCGAGCAGATCGACCGGTTGAGGGAATCGTCCTGTCGGAGACAACGCAACGAACCGGCGCAAAATGCTCTCAGCCGCTTTCTCGTGCAGCTGTTGATACGCAATGGCCCGTACCAATGATTCAAATGTCGACCGACGCACCCGAGGCGTCAAGCGATAGGGTCCGATGTCCCGGATTAATCGCTTCATGACCGGATCAGTCTTGGACAAATGCCTGATTTCCAGCCCCGGTCGATCCATCTGAGATATTCCGCGCCTGCCGCTAAGAGTTCTCTTGAGTCAGAATGGCATCGGCCTCGATCTCGACCAGCATATCCGGATCGATCAACCGTTTGACCTCTACCATCGTCGTCGCAGGTCTGATAGTCCCGAACACTTCGCCATGGGCCCGTCCGACGTCCTGCCATTGATCGATGTTCACTAGGTACATGCGCGTTCGGACCACATCCGCCAGCGAGGCTCCAGCTTGCTTGAGCGCCGCTTCAATCGTCTTCAACGTCTGAATCGTCTGGGCATAGGGATCTCCCTTGCCAACCAGACCAGATGAGGTCATCGCCGTCGAGCCGGATACGGAAATCGAGGCGCCGACTCGTACCGCCCTCGAGTATCCAAGCTTGCCCTCCCAAGGACCACCAGTGGAAATATTCTGCCGCCCCATCCCTTACCTCCTACATGACGATGCCGCCGCCGGCATGAATATTTTGTCCCGTCAACCAACGCGCCTCCTCACTGACAACGAATGCCACTACATCGGCAATGTCCTTGGGGAGACCAAGCCGCTTGAGCGGCGACATTTGTATGCCGATCTGGCGGAACTGGTCGGTCATCATGCCCGTCTCGGTAAAACCCGGCGAGACCGTGTTGACGGTAACCCCTCGTGGAGCGAGTTCCTGCGCCAATCCCTTCGTGTACTGCTCCAGCGCTCCTTTGCTGCCAAGATAAGCCGTTGCACCGGGAAAACTCAAATGGGTTCCATCAGTTGAAATGTTCACGATGCGGCCACCCTCTTTGAGCACGTTGGCCGCCTCCTGCATCGCGAAGTAGGGACCCTTGGCGTTCAAGGCGATGATCTGGTCGAAGTCAGCTTCGGTCGTATCGAGAAGCGCCTTGGGCATAAATCGCCCGGCATTGTTGACGAGAATGTCGAGTCGTCCAAACTGCTTGACCGTCTCGATCACAAGACGGCGCGCTTCCGCGACCTGGCTCATGTCGGATTGGAGGGCGACGGCCTTGCCGCCCTTGGCCTGAATGCCCGTAACGACGTGCTGCGCTTTGTCCGCGCTCGTTCCGTAATTCACTACCACAATCGCTCCGTCTTCGGCCAATCGCTCTGCGATCGCCCGTCCGATCCCGTTGGACGATCCAGTGACAATCGCGATTTTTCCACTCAGTGACGCCATGATCTATCCTTTATCTTTCCTCTGTTCGATTGATGTCCATCTTCCGCATCGTCGTCGAAACCAAAATCTGTGCTTGAGGTTTGTTTCCTCAAGCAGATCCGCGGAACCGGCCCCATACCCGGTCCTCTGTATGGTAGTTGAAGCGGGATCGATTCTACCCTTGGAGTGCGACGCGATTCACCCCTTATCCGAGAAGCGGTGACGGTTGCTCCCAAGTTGCTGAGTACACAAATTCAGTCAATGGCTTGCGGACTCTTGGCTGGCCTTCCCGTGCACGCAAGCGGTCCGACAGCTTGGCAGGATCACCAGGATAACCGATCGCCACCATGGCCACCGGCTCATAGCCCGCTGGGATCTTACAGTCCGCTCGCGCTTGATCGATTCGAAATCCCGCCATCTGATGGGCAACAAGCCCGAGCGCGGTAGCCTGGATGACGAGATTTTCTACAGCCATGCCCGTATCGTGGAGCGCGTGGCGATTCAGCGAGCCATCCTCGAATTCCAATTTCGCCACAGACAGCAGCAACACCGGTGCGCGGTGGGCCCATTTCTGATTACCTTCGACCAGGCAGTTGAACAACCGGTCATACTCAGCCTTGTTCTCTTTCGTCGCCACCAGAAATCGCCAAGGCTGCCCGTTATTCGATGAGGGCGCCCACCGTGCCGCTTCGAAGAGACTCCGCAGCTTCTCCCACTCAACAGGCCGATCGTCGAAAGCGCGTGGACTCCACCGCCGACGCAACAGGTCATGGATCGGGTACTGCGTATCAGCCGGTTTTTCCATATCCCCCTAGCCTTTGCTGGCATCCTTGGGTCGGTCCTTCTCGGGAGACCAGCCACCGCCAAGGGCCTTGTAGAGTTGCACGACCGACACCAGATGGAGCCGATGGGTATCGGCAAGCGCCAATTCCGTCACAAACAGGCTCCGCTGCGCAATGAGGACATCCAGATAGTTCGCCAAGCCGCCTTTGTATCGCAGATTGGCAAGATGCAAGGCCGACCGCAAGGCATTGACCTGCCTTTCCTGGGCAGCCGCCTGCTCACGGGCCGTGCTGACCCCCACCAACGCGTCTTCAACTTCTCTGAGCGCGACGAGAACCGTTTGTTCATACTGGGCCACAGCCTGTCTGGCTTGAGCTTCGACCGCCCGCTGTTGAAACCCTAACGTTTGGGCATTCAACAGGGGGCCGGTCAGTACCGGCGCGAGGACTCCGAAATTGGTTTCCGGCGACACAAAATTCGTCAGGGTTGGACTCGCCACACCGAGGATTCCCGTGAGCGACAGTTTGGGAAACCGTTCGGCTTTCGCCATCCCGATCCTGGCGGTGGCGGCAACTAATTGTTGCTCCGCCTGCACAACATCCGGACGGCGTTGAAGCAGTTCTGAGGGAAGACCGGCCGGCACCACAGGCGGCATGATTTGTTCGGTCAGCGATCGCCCCCTGGCAATTTGACCGGGATTCCTCCCCAACAGCACGCTGAGTTCGTTTTCTTTCTGAATCATATGCCGCTTCAGCTCCGCGATGCGAGCGGCGGCATTCTCCCGCTCCGCCTCAAATTGGTCGACATCCAGCTTGTTGATCAGTCCCTGCCGGAGCCGTGCATGACCGATTCTCACCGACTCCTCCCATGCCGACAAGGTGCGCGTCGCGATCTCCAACTGCATGTCGAATTGCCGAAGATCGAAATAAGCCTGCGCCACCCCGCCCACGATTTGCAAAGTAACGGCTCGCCGGTTTTCCTCTCGAGCCAAGAGATCCGCCAATCCCGCTTCACTCGCCCTGCGGATTCGCCCCCAGATATCCAGTTCCCAGGACAGAGATCCTTGCACATAATGGTTAAAGGGACTGGGAAATCCAGGAAACCTCACGCCTCCCAAGCGGGCGACGGGAAGATTGCCCGTCGCGCTGAGCTGAGGAGCAAAGTCCATTCGAGTCGTGGACAGGCGGGCCTGGAACTCTTCGATACTGGCGACCGTTTGTTTGAGATCTTTGTTCTCTTCGAGTGCGATACGGATCAACCGCTGGAGTTCTTCGTCCCGGTAGAGTTCCCACCACGGCATATTCGCCAGGGAAGGAAGATCTTTCGGTTCTTCAGCCATGCGAAAAGATTCGGAGGTGGGAATGTCGGGACGAGAATAGTCAGGCCCCATCGCACACGCGAACAGGAGCAACGAACAGACTGCGAGGACAAGGCTGCGCATGTCACTCTCCTCCTTCTATTCCTAACGGAATTGGGCTTGTTCCAGAGCGGGGAGACGATTGACCGGCGCCCCGCCGACTCAGTTTTCGAACCAGCACAAAAAAGAGCGGCACGAAGTTGATGGCAAGAAACGTGGCAGCCAACATACCACCGAACACACCAGTGCCGATGGAATTACGACTGGCTGCGCCCGCGCCGGTGGCGAGCACTAGAGGCACGACGCCCAGAATAAAGGCCATCGAGGTCATCACGATCGGCCGGTACCGAATCTTGGCGGCTTCCATCGCGGCATCGACCAGGGAGTATCCGGCTTCATAGCGTTTGTTTGCGAACTCGACGATCAGAATCGCATTTTTGGCAGAGAGCCCGATCAGCGTGACCAGTCCGATTTGAAAGTAGATGTCGTTGGACATCCCCATGACCCATACGGCGGACAAGGCTCCGAACACACCAAAGGGCACGGCAAGGAGCACCGCAAAAGGCACGGCCCAGCTCTCATACTGCGCGGCCAGCACAAGAAACACCATCAGCAACCCGAAGCCAAAGACAAAAAGCGATTGCTGCCCGACCATGCGCTCCTGGTAGGAGATCCCGCTCCAATCGATCCCATATCCCTGGGGAACCAACACTTCATTGGCTACCTCAGCCAGCGCATCGAGCACCTGCCCGGAACTGTACCCCGGGGCCGCGGCTCCCAAAACCAAGGCCGTGTTATATCCGTTGAAATGGGTGACCGGATCCGGTCCACTGGTGAATTCCGTCGTCACCACTGTATCGAGCGGAATCATGGTGGATCGCTGTCCAGTCACAGCACGCACGTAGATCTTGGCGACGTCCTCAGGCGTGGATCGAAATTGCGCCTCGGCCTCCGTCTGCACCCGATAGACACGGCCGAATTTGAGGAAGTCATTGATGTAGAGATTGCCGAAATAGGCCTGCAGCGTGTCAAACACTTCGGAGATCGGCACGCCCAACGATTTGGCTCGTTCTCGGTCCACGTGGGCAAAGATGCGCGGCGCGCTCACGCAAAAACTCGAGCCGACCGCTCCGATCGCAGGATGCTGTCTGGCTTTGGTGAGAAACTCTTGGGTCACGCCGGCGAACTTGTTGAAATCCCCGCTGCTCGGATCTTGAAGCTGGAGAGAAAACCCGCCCGTAGCGCCCAGCCCCCGGATTGAAGGAGCGTTAAAGGCTAAAATCAGCGCCTCAGGAATTTTGGCGAACTCTCCATACGCGGCGCCGATCAGAGCCTTCACATGGTTCTGCGGCCCCTGCCGTTCGTCCCAGTGATGCAAGGGCAAGAACATCGTCGCCGCGTTCGGCCCTCTGGTACCGAAGACAAAGTTTTGACCAGCCAGCGCATCGGTCGAATGGATCGCGGGAACTGAGAGGAAGTAGTTTTCAATTTTACTCAGCACTGCGTCGGTCCGTTGCTTCGACGCACCATCCGGCAGCTGGACGATCGTGATGAAGTAGCCCTGGTCTTCTTCCGGTAAGAAGCTGGAGGGAATCGTCCTGAATAGCCCGACGGCAAAGAGGCCGATGATGCCAAACAGCACCAAGGATAAGACCGAGCGGTTGAGGAGGGTCCCCACGACGGCCGTATAGCGAGCCTGGGTCCAACCGAACAATCGATTGAACAGGCCGAAAAACCCGCGACGCTGGCTGTGGCCCGGCTTGAGCACCAGGGAGCAGAGGGCTGGACTCAGCGTGAGGGCCGTAATCCCGGAAATGATGACGGAAATGGCGATGGTGATGGCAAATTGCTTGTACAGCTCGCCTGTGATCCCACCCAAGAAACCCACCGGTACGAATACGGCGCACAGGACAAGTACAATGGCGATCACCGGGCCACTGACCTCATCCATCGCCTTCTTGGCGGCATCCTTCGGCGAGAGTCCTTCCCTTATATGGCGTTCGACGTTCTCCACCACCACGATCGCGTCGTCGACCACCATGCCGATGGCAAGAACCATCCCGAAGAGCGTGAGGGTATTGATCGAAAAGCCGAGTGCCTGCATCCCGGCAAAGGTACCGATGAGGGAGACCGGCACAGCCACGCCAGGAATCAGCGTCGCGCGCCAACTTTGGAGGAAGAGATATACGACGAGGATGACCAGCACCATCGCTTCCGCCAGGGTCTTGACCACTTCTTTGATGGACACCTCGATAAATTTGGTCGTGTCGTACGGAATATCGTAGGAGACCCCCGGTGGGAAGCTCTTCGATACCGCGTCCATTTCCTTCCGAACCCGCTTCACCGTGTCGAGGGCATTGGCGCCGGGCGACAGGAAGGTCAAGAGAAACACATTGGGTTTACCGTTCCACCGGCCCTCAAGACTATAAGATTGAGCGCCCAGCTCGATCTTCGCGACATCTTTCAAACGGATCATCGACCCGTCGGGGAGCGCCCGGACGATCATTTCCTCGAAATCCTTCACGTCCGTGAGACGGCCTTGTGTGATCACCGGGATCGTCAATTCGGTGCCTTTCGGCGCCGGTTCCCGCCCGATCGTCCCGGCTGGAAAGTCCCGATTCTGTTCGCGGACGACACTGGCAATGTCGGTGGGCGTGAGGCTGAGTTGCGCCATCCTGGTCGGGTCCAGGATCAGACGCATCGAATAATTCTGCCCGCCGAACACCACGGCATCTCCCACGCCACGTATTCGTTTGAGATTATCGATCACGTTGAGGAGCGCGTAGTTGGAGACAAAGACCGTATCTTTCATGGGATCGCTGGAACTGAGCGCGACGACCGCCAGCAGGTCCGGCGACACTTTCTTGACCGAAATACCTTGACGGACAACTTCGGGCGGCAACTGGGGCTCCGCCAGTTTCTGGCGGTTCTGCGTCTGAACCTGCGCGATGTCCACGTTCGTCCCGATCTCGAACGTGAGCTTGATGGTCATGTGTCCGTCATTGGTGCTCGTGGAATCGTAGTAGAGCAGGTTGTCGATGCCGGGAAGCTGCACTTCGATCGGGCGCGCAACCGAATCTGCGATCACCTCCGCGCTTGCGCCCGGATAGTCCGCGTCGATCTGGATGACGGGCGGCGTGATTTCCGGAAACTGGGCGATCGGCAGGCCTTGTAAGGAGACCAACCCCAGGACGACAATGACGATGGACAGGACCGACGCGAAAATCGGGCGATCGATAAAAAAGTGCGGGATCATTTTGCCTGCTCCGGCTTCTCGTCTGCCGGCTGGCCTGAGGCGGCTGGGGTGGATTGATTATACGGAACGGTTTTCACCGGCGCGCCCGGCGCGATCATGTGAAATCCCGCGATGATCACCCGCTCTCCCTCGTGTAAACCATCTTCGATGGACCACTGACTGCCGCGCCAGGACGTG
>CBDDRH010000017.1:0-4026 GCA_965233025.1 uncultured bacterium | reverse complement strand
CGCCTTCGGGATCATTGGACTATTTGTGGGTCCTGTGGTGCTTGCGGTGGCCTATACGTTGTTCACGGCATGGATCGACGAAGGTGGGGCAGTCACGCGGGCAGAGAAACCATCCAGTAAGGAATCTTGATAGCGATCTGAAAGAAATCGTGGCGACAACCGGCTCTTTAGTTTTCCCGGTGCATATAGTATAAGGCTTCCGGTACCGGGCGGGAAACCGGGCTCAAGCTTCAGAAGACCGTTAGTTGGTTTGTTTCACTTATCTGGCGTGCCTAGTTGAATCAACCAGATAAACAAAACAAAACCAGATCAACTAGCAAACTGACGACTGTGCTCTATTCTAAACAAAGGAGAATGTAGATGAAGACGAAAACTACGGCGCTTTGGATACTGTGCGGAATGCTCACGCTCGTAGCCGGTTGCAGCAATTACTACCGAGTGAACGACCCGGCCGGCGACAAGCAATACTACACCACGGATATCGATCAAACCAGGGCAGGGGCCATTACCTTCAAAGATGAGAAGAGCGGCAGCAAGGTGACGCTGCAATCGTCGGAGATCAAGGAGATTTCCAAGGATGAGTTCAACGCGGCGGTGAAACCCGAGGAAAAAAAGAGTAACTAAACTCAGGTCACAACGAGAAATGAGGCTGCACGCCTTCATTGGCTCAATACATCAAAAAGAACTATCAGGATCGTGGCGAGCCTGTCTTCGGCATCGCCGCGCTGCCCTGTTCAATTTGCTGCTCCTAACCTAGCCGAACAACCGATCCTGAACACGATCGGAATGTCCGGCGACCTCTTGTAGTTGTTCCTGGGCCTGAACGTACTGGCCGTCATCCTTCCGGTCGAAAGTCGAAAATGGTGCTCGATTCTGCCGGCCGCAGGCCTCATCCTTCTCGCTGTTCAGCGAGCCGACGAAACGGAATCCGCCGCACGCCAATCACTACCCTGTGCTGCAACACATACACAGAATCGGGATCGAGCCGAACAAGCTGTGAGGAGCCCTCTCAAATCGTCCCTGTGATGCTATGACGAGCAGTATCTGACCGGTTTGCAGTACGACAACTGGAAATTCGTGTCCTTGAAGCAGCTGAAAGAAGCCCCGTCAAAATGCAATGTGTCACCTCCGACGATAACTCTCTTCAACGAACCCATATGGTGTGGTCAGCCGCAGCATGAGGAAAGAGATTCAGTATCAGAAGCCGACGTTGACAGGACATCTCATCGCCCCCTCGCTCGTTTCAATTCGGCCTTGAGAAATCTAAACTGGTAGTTTACGATTCTCATCCATGCGCTACATCAGACGCCAACTGGAGAAGCAGGTGTTGCAGGCGGTGAAATGCTTTCCGGCCGTGGTGCTGACCGGGCCGCGCCGCGCAGGCAAGACGCTGCTACTGCGCCGGCTGTTTCCCAAAGCGAGCTACTTCCTGCTCGAAGACCCTGACGTGGTGGCGCGGCTCCGGGCAGATCCGCAAGGATTCCTCGACGCCGTGCCGACGCCGGCGATCCTCGACGAGGTGCAGAACGTACCGGAGGTGTTCGCGTTCGTGCGCTCACGGATTGATCGCCATCCGCGGCGTACGGGCCAGTGGTTGTTGACCGGCTCGCAGGAGTCGCCGCTGATGCGGGGCGTGACGGAATCCATGGCGGGCCGGGCGGCAGTGCTGCAACTGCTCCCGTTGTCGTGGCGTGAGACACCGAAAGTCAGCCTGTGGCGCGGCGGGTATCCCGAGGTAGTGGCACGTCCGAGCGGGGCGCGTTTGTGGTTCAGTTCGTATTTGCAGACCTACTTGGAACGGGATGTCCGAGCCGTGACGGTGGTAAAAGATCTCGCGCTGTTCCGCCGGTTCCTAGCACTGCTGGCCAGCCGACACGGGCAGGTGTTGAACAAGACCGATCTGGCCGCGCCGTTGGGCGTGAGTGTGCCGACTATCGCCCAGTGGCTCAGCGTGCTGGAAACGACCGCGCAAATCCTGATCGTGCCGACGTTTTACGAGAACCTCGGTAAACGCCTGATCAAGTCGCCAAAAATATATGTCGCTGACACAGGCCTCGCGTGTCATTTGCTGGGCATTGATACAGCGAAGGAGCTTGCCCGGTCGCCGTTTCGCGGCGCGTTGTTTGAAGGCTTCATCGCAGCGGAGATAGCCAAGGCTCAGGTGAACGCGGGCGGCCGGCGCGAGTTGTACTATTTTCGCGACGAGCAGGGTCTGGAGGTGGATTTCCTCGTGCCCGGACGCGCCGGCGCGGTGGCGCTGGTGGAATGCAAGGCCAGTCGCACGGTGACGCCCGCGATGGCCGCGCCAATGCAACGGCTGGTCGAGGCGCTGAAACGGAAACGGACAAAGGCCAGCGGCACGAGGATGTTCCTCGTCCATCAATCACCGCAAGCAGGAACACCGACACCGGCTGTCGCTCCCGGCGTGCGGGCACTGTCGTGGCAGAAATTTCTCGAAGATCTGTGACGACGAAGCACACCTGTCAAGCACGGAAAGAACTCAACGATGAAAATCGCACGCAAACAACACCTGCTCGCCTCCGCGCTCGTATGTGCGCTGGCGCTGACCACCTCCATTGCCCACGCCGCTGACTCACTCCCCTCCTGGAACGACGGAGCGGCCAAGAAATCTGTCGTTGAATTCGTGGAGAAAGTCACCAATGAAGGTGGGGCGGATTTTGTCCCGCCCGCCGAGCGCATCGCCGTGTTCGACAACGACGGCACGCTCTGGGCTGAGCAGCCGATGTATTTCCAGTTCTTCTTCGCGCTCGACCGTGTGAAGACGCTCGCCCCGCAGCACCCCGAGTGGAAGACAAAGGAACCGTTCGCCTCGTTGCTCAAAGGTGACGTGAAAGGCGCGCTGGCAGGTGGCGAGCGCGCGTTGCTGGAGATCATCATGGCCACACACACGGGCAACACCACTGAGGAGTTTGAGCAGATTGTGAAACATTGGATCACCACCGCGAAACACCCCAAGACCAAGCGCCCTTACACCGAGATGGTGTATCAGCCGATGCTCGAACTACTTGCCCATCTGCGGGCGAACGGATTTAAGACCTTCATCGTCTCAGGCGGCGGCATCGAATTCATGCGCCCGTGGACGGAAGCCGTGTATGGCATTCCGCCTGAACAGGTGGTGGGGAGCAGCGCGAAGACGAAGTTCGAACTGCGCGACGGCAAGCCGGTGATCGTGCGATTGCCCGAACTCAACTTCATCGACGACAACGTGGGCAAGCCCATCGGCATCCATCAGCATATCGGCAGGCGCCCGATCGCAGCCTTCGGCAACTCCGACGGTGATCTGCAAATGCTCCAATGGACCGCCGCCGGGCCCGGCCCACGCTTCTGCCTCTACGTGCACCATACGGACGCCGAGCGCGAATGGGCCTACGACCGCGAATCGCACATCGGCCGTCTCGACAAAGGCCTCGACGAGGCGAACGCGAAAGGCTGGACAGTCGTGAGCATGAAGAACGATTGGAAAACCATTTTCCAGCCAAGCACCAGGTAAGACCTTGCCATGAGCATGATGATTCACACTCCCGTGAGACCGACAGGAGACTCCATCGCGCATCGACCGCTCGGAGCACGTGGGCACAGTGCGACGCCAACTTTCCCGCGCATTGACTCGTCAAGTGACTCCGGACACGTGGCTGGAAGGATCTGTGACCAACCTACAGCCGCGCGCCATCTATCCCGTGCCGGGCGGGATCGAGATTCAGGCGATTGCGAACGGATCGTTGCAGATCTCAGTCCGTTGATCCGGCCTTCGCACATCCATAGAGACTGAATCAATGCGTGCCGGTGCCCTCTGATTCTTGACGGGTAAATGTCTTCTCGCTATGATTCGCCGCCTTGCTCATTGCCAGACTGCCGCATGCGAAGTTCAGTTCCTTCAAACTGTTCAGGCGCGCCAGTGCGATGGCCTGGTCTATCGGCTGGGCGCCCAATCAACATCAGGGAGATGATCATGCAGCACGCAATCGTCACCAAGTTGGCGCTTCTTGCGGTTCTCGCCACAGGCCT
>CBDDRH010000016.1:0-3563 GCA_965233025.1 uncultured bacterium | reverse complement strand
GGTGAACTTCACGTTGGCCGAGCTGGGACTGCCGCAGCGTCCGATTGAGGAAATCTTTGGGTTTGTAGGGGATGGGGTGAAACAGCTGCTGCGCTTGTCAGTCGGTGAGAGCAGTCAGGTCACCTTCGATGAGGCACTGCGGGTGTTTAGGCGCCAGTACTTGGCCCATTGCCTCGATCGCACGACGTTCTATCCCGGTGTCGAACAGGCGCTGATCCACTTCGAACGAAAGCGCAAGGCGGTGGCGACCAACAAATCGATCGAGTATACGAACGTGATTCTCAAAGGATTGGGGGCGCATTATTTCCAATGTGTCATCGGCGGTGACAACGGGTTTGGGCTGAAACCGGAACCAGGCATGCTGCTGCATGTGATGGAGCAGTTGAATGTGCCGAAAGAACAGACCGTGCTCGTCGGGGACAGCACCAACGACATCAACGGCGGGCATAATGCCGGGATTCGTGTCTGTGCGGTCGGGTACGGCATGGGGAATCGAGCCAAAATGGAAGCCTGTCGCCCGGACTGGTTTATCGAACGCCCGGAACAACTCATGGAGCTATTCATATGACGACTCAAGTGTCGCTCGTGAAACGAAGTCAGCCACGGAGGACTGCCATGAGCAATCAGGACCTTTCCCTCAACAGAGGGTTTTCAAACCTCGCCACATTTCACATTTCACGATTCACGATGTTGCTCTTCGTGTTCGTCGCCAGCCTCAGCATGAACCTTAACCTCTCGCATGCGTCCTCGTTTGGGCTGGCGGATCGTGTGGTGGAACACAAACTGGCGAACGGATTGACTGTGCTCATGGTCGAACGGCATCAGACGCCGGTGGTCTCCCTCAACATGACCTTCCGGGTCGGGGGCGTCAACGAGCAGGCAGGGCAAACCGGCTTGGCGCATCTCTACGAACATATGGCGTTCAAGGGCACGAGGACGGTCGGGACCAAGAACTACGAGAAGGAACGTCCTATTCTCGAAGAATGGTTTCGCGTGGGGACCGAGCTGGAGCAGCGGCAGCGAGAACTCGCACGGAAAAGTCAGGAGAAACCAGCCAATTCAGAGGATTTGGCGACCATCGAAGGGCTGCAGAAACGATTTGCCGAACTGCAAGATCAGGCGGCACAGTTCGTCGCGGGCAATGAGATGGCCTTACTCTACCAACGCCACGGGGGGGTCGGACTCAATGCAGCGACCGGGAAGGATCTGACTCGCTATATGATCAACCTCCCGGCGAATCGTCTGCCGCTGTGGGCTGCGCTCGAAGCCGATCGCATGGCGCATCCGGTTCTCCGTGAGTTCTACAAGGAACGCGGAGTCGTTATGGAGGAGCGGCGGTTACGGAATGACGACAGCCCCAGCGGGCTGTTGTTCGAAACCTTCACCTCGGCTGCCTTCCGCGCGCATCCATACGGCATTCCGACGATCGGCTGGGAGTCGGATATTCTGTCGCTCACGCCGGCCGATACCGAAGCCTTCTTCAAAGCCTACTATGGCCCGGGCAATGCGACGATTGCCATCGTGGGTGACATCAATCCGAAGGAGGTCATGGCGCTGATCGAGCAAACGTTCGGCACGATACCGGCCTCGCCGTCGCAGCCTCAGATCGTTACCGTTGAGCCGCCTCAACGAGGAGAGCGCCGCGTGGAGGTCGAGTTCGATGCCGAACCATCGCTGGTCATCGGGTTCCACAAGCCGGCGTTGGGTCACCCTGACGATTATGTCTTCGACGTGATCGATGCGCTGCTGAGCGACGGGCTCACGTCCCGGCTCTATACGAATCTGGTCCGTGAGAAACGGCTCGCCGCCTCGGTCAACTCCGATTCGAACTATCCGGGGGTCCGTTCTCCGAACTTATTTGTGCTCAATGCTACGCCGCTTGCGCCCCATACGACGGCAGAAGTTGAGGCGGCGATCTATGTCGAGATCGAACGGCTCAAGACGGAGCCGGTCTCTGCCAAGGAACTTGAGAAAGTGCTGAATAATCTCGATGCCGATCTGGTCAGGGCGCTTCGATCCAACGGAGGTCTCGCGTCTCAGTTAGCCCTGTATCAGACGGTGGCAGGGGATTGGCGCTACGCGCTAACGTCTCGGGACAAGATTGCCGCCGTGACGCCGGTGGATATTCAGCGGGTGGCAACCGAGTATTTCAGGCGGTCGAATCGAACGGTCGCCACGTTGGTGAAGAAGGCCGGAGAAAAAAATGTCGCGGCGGCGCCGCAGCGCGAGGTGGCGCGATGAGCGAGATGAAGCGCGAAAGACGAAACATGACGCGATGGGGTGTCGTGCTGTGCTCGACGATCGTGGCAGCCGCCATTCCTGCGCTGACTGCCTGCGCCGGAGACTTTGCACTGGGCGATCCCAGGCAGATGACGTTTAAACCGGTTGA
Organism: uncultured bacterium; assembly: GCA_965233025.1. Classification (GTDB taxonomy): domain Bacteria; phylum Nitrospirota; class Nitrospiria; order Nitrospirales; family Nitrospiraceae; genus Palsa-1315. The sequence continues at coordinate 1,174 of CBDDRH010000016.1, read as the reverse complement.
ATTCACCCCGCCCGAACCGGATCGTGTCGTGTTCGAGAGCGGGATGGTCGTCTATCTCCTGGAGGACCATGAGTTGCCCTTGGTCAGTATGTCCGCGATTATGCGAACGGGCGGCTGGCTCGATCCGGCAGAAAAGATCGGCCTGGCTTCGTTGACCGGTTCCGTGATGCGGACCGGCGGGGGTGGCGGTCTGTCGGCTGAACGAGTAGATGAGGAACTTGAACAGTTCGCCGGGGGTCTCGGCATCTCGATTGGACGGCAATCCGGCTCCGCGTCGCTTGATGTGCTCAGCAAGGATCTAAAGCGGGGGCTCCAGATTTTTGCAGGGCTTATTCGGAAACCCGCCTTTGAACCGGCGCGGGTTGAACTGGCCAAGCTGCAGGCCATCGAAGGGATTCGCCGCAGGCAGGACAATCCCGGTTCGATCGTCGGACGCGAGTTCGTCAAGCTCTTATATGGAACAGATCATCCGTCGGCGCGTGAAAGCACTATCGGATCCATCACGCGCATTACCAGAGACGATCTGGTCGCCTTTCACCGGAAAACCATTCATCCGAACGGCATGATGCTGGGAGTGACGGGCGATTTCGACAAGTCCGCAATGCTGGCTCTGCTGCGCGAAGTATTCGGCGATTGGGAAAAAGGCGAGGTGCCTGTGCTGACGATTGCCGACGTGCCCCAGAGCCAGACGGCGAAGCCCGTCGTCCGGTTCGTGAACAAGGAGACCTCACAGACGCATCTCCGCCTTGGACATCTGTCAGTCAAACAGCAGAGTCCCGACTATGTGGCGCTGGCAATCGCGAACGATATTCTGGGTGGCAGTTCGTTTCGCAGCCGTCTTTTCAATGACGTGCGGACCAAGCGGGGCTTGGCTTACTCGGTCGGCAGCCGCTTGAATGCCGGGGCGCACGATCAAGGGGTCTGGCTGATGCGCGCAGAGACGAAGCTGCCGTCGACGCAAGAGGTCATCACTCGGTTTATCGCGAACATGGAGCGGATGCGGACGGAGTTGGTGACGGACAGCGAGCTGGCAGAAGCAAAAGAGGCGTATGTGAATTCGTTTGTGTTCTCCTTTGCCAGTCCGTCCGCAATCGTGGGGCGGTTGATCGAACTCGAATACGACGGGCTTCCCAAGGATTTTCTCCAGCAATTGCGTGCCCGCGTCGTCGCGTTG
>CBDDRH010000015.1:0-6439 GCA_965233025.1 uncultured bacterium | reverse complement strand
GGGTCAATATCACCGATCGCTCCAAAGAGAACCTGCTCGATTATATCGATCCGAAGAAGTACACCATTCTTCCCAATACAGCCGGTTGTTACAACGTAGAAGATGCCCTGCGTTATTCCCGCTTGGCCAGGGCCGCCGGCGTATCCGATTTGATCAAGCTGGAAGTGCTCGGTGACGAGAGGACCCTCTTCCCCGATACGGTGGGATTGCTTGAAGCGGCGAAGATTCTCGTCAAAGAAGGATTTATCGTGCTTCCCTACACGAATGACGATCCCATCGTGGCCCAGAAGCTCGTTGATATCGGCTGCCCCGCTGTCATGCCGTTGGCGGCGCCGATTGGGTCGGGACTCGGGATCCGCAATCCGTACAACTTGAAGATCATCATGGAAATGATCAAAGTGCCGATTATCGTAGATGCCGGTGTCGGGACCGCGTCCGATGCCGCCCTTGCGATGGAGTTGGGGGCGGACGCGGTACTCATGAACACGGCGATTGCAGGAGCTAAAGATCCCATTGCCATGGCCGAGGCGATGAAGTATGCAGTCTATGCCGGACGGTTGGCGTACAAGGCCGGACGAATCCCACGAAAACTGTATGCCACCGCCAGTAGTCCCATCGAAGGGATGCTCTAACGGGATGCTGAAAACGTCCGCCAGCATCGTTCTCGCGTCGCTCAGAGATTCAACGTACCGAAGCGTACGCCTCGCCTCTTCGCTCGCTGCGGCCTTGCTGGGCGATCGTTTTGAGCATCCTGTTTCCCATGAGAAGTTCTAAGCGATGCGTGCTGAGACAACAGATATCAAGAGTGCCGAACGCATAGGCGTAGCACTGAGCACGTTCGATTCAATGCTTCGCTGATGCCGAAACTTTCCAGCCGTCTTCTTGTCGTTACAGATCGCCATCAGACCCGCGGGCGCCCGTTGGTTCCACTTCTGCAGCAGGTCGTTAATACCGGAGCGCCTGCGATTCAACTCCGTGAACGTGATCTCTCGGCCAGGGAACTCGTAACGCTTGCGCATGAGGTGCAGGCCGTGACGACGTCGCATGGTTCTCAACTTTTGATCAACGATCGGATCGATGTCGCGTTGGCGCTGGAAGGAGTCGGCGTGCATTTGCGCAGCAATAGTCTGCCTGTGTCGGTCGCACGGCAGATGCTGGGAGCACAGCGTCTACTGGGTATTTCCGTGCATTCGGTAGAGGAGGCTGTGCACGGTGAGTCGGAGGGGGCGGATTACATCGTGCTTGGCCCGATCTACGAGACGCCGACGAAACAGATGTTCGGTCCACCGCTCGGCATTCGCACGCTTGAGAAGGCGTGCGGGCTGATCCGCATTCCGATTTTCGGGATCGGCGGAGTGACGGCGGCGCGCGCGCGTGAGATGCGGCATGCCGGGGCATTCGGTGCAGCGGTGATCACGGCGATTTTTGGTGCGAGCGATGTGGAATCGGCGGCTCGTGAGTTACTCGATGCTGTGACGTTCGTGGAGTAGTGTGCGTCACGCACGATCATCACGATGTAGGATGCCGTCGTCCGGTTGACCACCCCGGGAACGGGTGATAGAATCCGCGCAGACAAGGACTTCTCGATTCAGCCAAGGGTTTCGCTTTTGTCGAGCAGCGCCATGGACGGCAAGAAAGAAAGTCCGAGTCGATTCCGGTCTCTCCGAGATTCCGTCACGCACCTTACGAAGCGGTTGACTGAGGGAGAAGCGGCCGTGGCATCACGCAACGACGAACATGTCCGCGAAGTTGAAAAGCTTCGTGTGCAGATTCAGTCAATGGAAGAGGAAATCCGCCGGCTGTACCAGTCCCGCTACCAGCTCGACCAAGCCACCAAACAGAATGAAAAGCTCGTCGCCACTCTTCAGGAAGCGAAGGGCCAGATCGAATCGTTGCGTGCTGAAGTTGAGAAACTGACCGCACCTCCCTCGGCCTACGCCATCTTTTCCAGTCTCAACGCAGACGGAACCGGAAATGTCTATGTTTCCGGCCGGAAAATGAAAGTCAGCGTGCACCCGTCGATCAATGGGAAGGCGATGCGCAAGGGACAGGAAGTGGTGTTGAACGAGGCGTTGAACGTCATTGAAGTCAAAGGGTTCGATACTCAAGGTGAAGTTGTACGGCTCAAAGATGTGCTGGAAGGCAACCGTGCCCTGGTGACGCTGCATTTCGATGAAGAAAAGGTTGCAGAACTCGGTGACCCATTGTTGGCCGAACGATTGAGCGTCGGCGACCACCTGCTCTACGATCCTCGCTCCGGCTATGTTGTCGAGAAGCTGCCGAGGTCCGAGGCGGAAGAGTTGGTCTTGGAGGAAGTGCCCGATGTCGACTATGACCACATCGGCGGGTTACAGCATGAGTTGGAGCAAGTCCGCGATGCGGTCGAGCTGCCGTTTCTTCATCCGACCCTGTTTTCAGAGTACAAGCTGAGCGCCCCCAAAGGGGTCTTGCTCTATGGGCCGCCGGGCTGCGGGAAAACCTTGATCGCCAAAGCGGTTGCGAATTCGATCGCCAAGAAGCTCGGGCATCTCACCGGCAAAGAAGTGCGGAGTTACTTCTTGCACGTGAAGGGGCCGGAGTTGCTCAATAAATATGTCGGTGAGTCCGAACGCCAAGTCCGCGAAGTCTTCAAAAAAGCGAAAGAGCGGGCTGAAGACGGTAACCCTGTCATCGTGTTCTTCGACGAAATGGATGCGCTCTTCAGAACGCGAGGCACCGGCATCTCCTCCGATATCGAATCGACGATCGTTCCGCAGTTTCTCTCGGAAATCGACGGCATGGAGCGGCTCCGCAATGTGATCGTCATCGGAGCCAGTAATCGCCAGGATCTCATCGATCCGGCTGTCCTCCGGGCCGGACGGTTGGATGTGAAGGTCAAGGTGGGTCGCCCCGATGCGGTGGCTGCCAAAGATATTTTCTCGAAATATCTGAGCATCGACCTGCCGTTTGCCGAGGAAGATTTGAAACGTCATGGCGGAGACGCCAAGGCATTAGTCGAGCAGATGACCGATCTCACAGTCGGGGCAATGTATGCCTCTTCGGAGGAAAATAAGTTCATCGAGGTCACCTACGCAAACGGTGAAAAGGAAGTGCTCTATTTCAAGGATTTCGCGAGCGGTGCGCTGATCGAAGGGATCGTGTCGCGCGCGAAGAAGTTTGCCGTCAAGCGGGCGATTGCGAAGGAAGGCCGTGGCCTTCGGTCCGAGGACTTGATCCGCGCCATTCGGGAGGAGTTTAAGGAACACGAAGACCTGCCCAATACGACCAATCCTGACGATTGGGCGAAGATCTCCGGAAAGAAGGGCGAAAAGATCGTGCATCTTCGGACCATCAGCGGAGGCCCTGGCGACTCGCGTCAGATCGAAACGGTTACGACAGGACACTATCTCTAAACCGTCACCCCTATGCAGGAACCTACCTCGCCGACGATTCCTCGTGTGTTGGGAACAGAAACGGAATTCGGCATCGCGTCACGCGATCCTGCGGCCGCCGACCCTGTCTCCAATTCCATCGCCGTCATCGGACACTATCCGGGCTTGCCGGCTCCTCTGGCTATCTGGGACTATGAAAATGAGAACCCGCTGCTCGATGCGCGTGGCTTCGAGGTCGAAGGAGAGCGGGAGCGGCCCAATCCCGAGTACAATCGTCAACTGAATAAGGTACTGGCTAATGGGGGGCGCCTCTACGTCGACGGCGCCCATCCGGAATACTCCACGCCCGAGTGCACCAACCCGCGAGAAATAGTGGCCTTCGAACGAGCCGGTGAGCGAATCCTTGCCCAGTGCCTTGAACAGATGGCGCGCGCCACCGGACGAGATCATTGTGTGCTGTACAAGAACAATTCGGACGGCAAGGGGAATAGCTACGGCTATCACGAAAGTTATCTCATGTCTCGCGCGATTCCTTTCGAACGCATCGTCAAGGTCTTGGCGCCGTTCTTTGTGACGCGACCCATTTTTGCAGGGGCCGGAAAAGTCGGCGCAGAGAATCAGACCAGCCCGACGGATTATCAAATCTCGCAGCGCGCGGACTTCTTCGAGTGCCTCGTCGATCTCAACACGATGGTCAGGCGCCCCATCATCAATTCACGCGATGAGCCGCATGCGGAGTACGGCAAGTATCGGCGGCTGCATGTGATTGTCGGAGATGCCAACATGTCGGAACTGTCGACCTACCTCAAGGTCGGCACGTTGGCCATTGTCTTGGATCTTCTCGACGCCGGGGCCGATCTGCCGCAGTTCGAGTTAGACGATCCGATTCGAAGTATCAAGCAGGTGTCGCGCGATCTCGGCATGAAAGAGACGCTCAAACTGACCGGGGGGCGCTCTACGACAGCAGTGGCGATACAGCGAGCCTATTTGAAGGCCGCCATGGGATACTATGCCTGTCGCGATCTCTCCCAAGTCACGAAAGATATTCTTGTGCGCTGGGAGGACGTGCTGGATAAGTTGGAGCAAGATCCCCGGCTCTTGGCACGTGAGTTGGATTGGGTCGCGAAGCGCCAGATGATGGAATCCTATATGGAGCGGAAAGGCTGTGGGTGGGATGACCCTCGCGTACGGCTGATGGATCTGCAGTATCACGACGTCCGTCCTGACAAGGGCCTCTACTTTACACTCGAACGCAGTCACCTGATCGAGCGAATCGTGCAGGATGTCGAAATCGTCCGAGCGGAGTTCACCCCGCCGTCGGGAACGCGCGCCTATTTCCGCGGACGATGTGTCAGCAAGTTTGCGAAGTCGCTCTATGGGGTCAGCTGGACCTCGGTCCTCTTCGATGTCGGCAATAATCAGGTGAAACGAGTGCCCTTGATGGATCCGCTTCGAGGCACGGCCTCGCTGACAAGCGACCTCCTCGATCAGGTCGACACCGTCGACGCATTGTTGGCGAAGCTCCAGGCCTGATACACACAGACCCCTCGCGATTGACATTATGAAATTGCCATTTCTTCCCAACCACGACGACTCGAGCTTCTTCGACTTTTTGACCGAGCATCATCCCACGCTGACTCCGACAGGCCGCAGCGGTTTCCTGCAGGCCCAGGCCCAAGCCGCGGTCGAGCCGATGCGCGGAGCCGGTTCGATGAGCGTTCCCCATGCCACCACCGTGCTGGCGATCAAGTATCAACAGGGCGTGGTGATTGCCGGAGATCGTCGAGCGACGGAAGGATTTCAAATCGCCGAGCGCCGGATCGAGAAGGTTTTCAAGATTGACGAGTATTCCGCGATGGCGATCGCCGGCGCCGCCGGCCCGTGCATCGAAATGGCCAAGCTGTTCCAAGTCGAACTGGAACATTACGAAAAGTTAGAGGGTGTGCAACTGTCCTGTGAAGGGAAGGCCAACAAGCTCGGGCAGATGGTCAAGGCCAATTTGCCGATGGTGTTTCAAGGGCTGGTCGTCATGCCGCTCTATGTCGGCTATGACCTCAAGCGCGCAGAAGGCCGCATCTTCAAGTACGACCTCGCCGGCGGCCGGTACGAAGAGTCGGATTACCATGCCATCGGGTCTGGCGGGAAAGACGCGCGCAATACGATGCGGGAGCATTTCCTCAAAGGCTTGGCTGAGCCGGACGCGCTGAAGTTGGCTCTGCTGGCTCTCTATAATGCGGCAGACGATGACGTCGGCACGGGGGGGCCAGATCTCGTGCGGGGCATTTACCCTACCGCGAAGATCGTCAATGCGACCGGTATCACCGATGTCTCCGACCAGCAGATCCGTGGCATCTATGACGGAGTGATTGCCACTCGCCGTTCCAAGGAGAATTAAGCATGCCGATGCCCTATTACGTCTCGCCCGAGCAGATGATGCAGGACAAGGCGGAGTATGCCAAGAAAGGCATCGCCAAGGGCCGCTCCATCATTGCCATCGAATATGTGAACGGGATACTGCTCGTTGCGGAAAACCCCAGCGCCTCGCTGTATAAAATATCCGAAATCTACGACAGCATCGCCTTTGCGGGGGCCGGCAAGTACAGCGAGTTTGAAAATCTCAGGAAGGCCGGCATCAGGCACGCGGATCTCAAGGGATTCATGTACAGCCGGGAAGATGTGACGGCCCGCTCTCTGGCGAACGGCTACTCTCAAAGTCTTGGCACCATTTTCAGCCAGGAACTGAAGCCGCTGGAAGTGGAAATCCTGGTGGTGCAGGTCGGCCACAATGGCCAGCCCAACGAGATGTATCGTATTTCTTTCGATGGCAGCATCATCGACGAGCGTACCTTTGCCGTCATCGGAGGCAAATCCGAGGCCGTGCAAGCCCTGCTCAAGGAGAAAGGACTCACGCAGCCCCCGGAACTCCAGGCCGCTCTCACCCTCTGTCTCTCCGCACTCGAACATATCGGGAATCAGAAACTCTCACTGGAGAGTTTGGAGGTGGCGGTCTTGGACCGCGCCCGAGACGGCAGAAAGTTCCGTCGGCTGGCACCCGCCGATACCAAACA
>CBDDRH010000014.1:0-35387 GCA_965233025.1 uncultured bacterium | reverse complement strand
GAAATCGTTTGCACGATTCCTCTGTCGAGAATTGATCCATCAGTTTCGTGAGCGTCATTTGTGGCTTGGTCATGGTGTCCTCCGTTGTTGGGAGGATTATACCCACAAACGGGATGTGGTGTCAAGTGCAACATAATCGCCTTCGTAAGGAGGGGTAAGGGGAGGTCGAATCTCTGGTCGGTCACCATGGCCATGTTGGGCTGGCATGAGCCGTAGTGACCAGCCGAGACCCTACCCCACCTTGCCTCCCCTTACAAAGGGGAGGAACAGGAGGAGGCAATTTTGAGATAGGTTCTAGTCACATGCGGTCGGACAGAAGAATAGGACATAGAGTCCGACCGCGAACCCCAGCAGCACCGCCCCTAAGAGCCACCATTGATTTCGTGTCATGTGCAGGGACCAGCTTTCTCATTGCAATGTCTCAGCAAATCCAATGCCGTTGTCCGGACAGGCGCGTGAGGTGTGGAAGGTGAGGGGTAAGGAGTGAGAGGGCAAAGACATTTGCCTGACCGGTTCTTTCATCCTGCACCCCCACTCCTCATGTCTCCTGTCGCCTTCTGCTACAGCAGAGAAAATCGAGCTGTAGCAGGACACCCCCGCTCACAAGGGAAAGAGTCGATGGCGGATAGCGCATGGTCTGAGAGGGGAGAGAAAGTCTTTGTTTCCACGGTGCTATTCGCCATCGGTTATCGGCTATCGGTTCTTTGCTCGTTGGCACCAGCTTTGCTGATAAGAGAGAATCTGCCAGTCCTTTGAGAGGTCACATGGCTGAACCGCTCTTCACAAAGATTCTTGTGCCGGTAGATTTTTCTCCTTGTTCAGAAGAGGCCTTCCGCGTCGCGCTGACCCTCGCCCGGACGTTTCAAGCCGAGCTGTTGCTGGTGCATGTGATCGACACGAGTACCCTGGCGACCTTCAATCAACTGGGGCTATTGGCGGTGCCATCAGACTCACAGGGTCAGAAGCGGCGGCTGCGCCATCATGCGCGACTCAATGTGCGGCGATTGCTCGAATCGGAAGGGGTCAAGGGCGTGACTGTGACGCGAGTCGTATTGGAGGGCGGGCCGTTTGTGGAGATTGCGAAGACGGCTCGGATGGAGAAAGTGGATCTGGTGGTGATGGGGAGTTATGGCGGGCGCTCAGGCAGTGTGGAGAAGATATTTTTCGGCAGTACGGCAGAAAAGGTGGTGCGGACCGCAGGCTGTCCGGTATTGACTGTTCCGCTGCCACCCAAGCCGAAACGTTTGTGAAAAATGAAAAGTAAAACGTTTCCGAGAAAGAGCCTTCGGCAATCCCACGGTTCACCTTTCACGTCTTACCTTTTACGGTTCCTGAGAAGGAGAGATACATGAGCAGTCAAAAGATGCAGTGGGGATGGGTTCTTGTGCTTGCTGTCACGTGCGGATTCTGGTGGGAGGCAGCGGGACCGGTGTTCTCGCAGTCTGAGCAAGTCGTCGAAGTGACGATCAAGGATTTCAAGTTCGTGACCAAGCAGGGGGTGCTCCGTCTTGGTTTCCCCACGGTGATTAAGGTCAAGAACGAGGATGCCGAACGGCACGACTTTGGCTCAACCATGTTTGAGGGCCTTTCGACTCAGATCGAGAAGGACGGGGTGATCGTGTATGGCCGAGGCGTGGGCGGAGTATTTCTCGACCCCAAACGGGACGCGGCCATTCGATTCAATATGTCGCGGCCTGGCCGGCATGAGTTCCGGTGCTCAATCCATCCGAACATGACCGGTGAGTTGCTCTTACTCAGCGCGGAGGCGGTATAAAAAATAAGCAGGCTGCTGAAAAAGGGGAGGGGATGGAGCCTGATGATCTTCTGTGCTCGCGCAACGCGCGGCCTCAGAAGGCCCTCGTTGGACGCGCGCAGTGGAAGATCAATCAGCCCCCATCCCTAGAGAGAGAACGAGCAAGCTCGGAAGAACTATTTTAGTCGCTCGCTGCGGCCTTGCCCGCGGAACGGCGCGTCTTGGCGCGCCGGGGTTGGGCGGGTGAGAAGGTCGCCTTTTTGAGCAGCCTGCTAAGGGCTGGGAGTAGGGGAGGAGACGACGCCATTGATTAAGCGAATTTTGTTTGCCACGGATTTTTCACGATGGGCTCGGCGGGCGGAAGACTATGCCTGCGCCCTCGCCTGTTCGTGGAAGGCTTCCTTGACGGTGCTGAGCGTCGCGGAGTTTCCGCCGGAGCTCAATCCTGATTATGTCGTCAATCAGCAATACTTGGCTGATCTGCTCAAGCATGCCTCGGCGCAGTTAGCCGACCTCAAAGGCCGTGCGGAGCGGCGAGGCATTGAGGTCACGACCAGGGTGGCCACGGGGATTCCAAGTGAAGAGGTCATCTCCGCGGCGCGAGCGGAGGATTCCGACCTCATCGTCGTAGGGACCAGGGGCAAGACCGGCCTTGCGCACATCTTGTTGGGCAGTACTGCCGAACGGGTCATTCGCGGAGCCTCCTGCCCTGTGCTGGTGGTACGAACGGAGCCGGCAGACACCCAGGATGAGGGGGTCCTGTCGAGGCCTGTCACACTGGAGCGTATTCTTGTGCCTGTCGATTTCTCCGATTGTTCCCGTGATGCGTTGGAGTATGCCGTCGTGTTGGCCCAGCAGGCAAAGGCCTCCCTCATGTTGCTGCATGTATTGGAACCGGTGTCATATGGCTTGGACTTTACCCTCAGCCATATCAAGACACGCGAACACGTGCGTGAGAGCTGGACGAAACGACTGGAGGAGTTAGTATCCTCCCACCAACACGCTCATGTGCCGATGGAATTTCGGCTGCGGGGCGGCCTTCCAGCCGACTCAATCCTGGATTCTGCCTACACGCTACCCTGCGACCTCATCGTTATGGGCACGCATGGGCGCCGCGGGATCTCGCACACCATTTCCGGTAGCGTGGCAGAGGCGGTTCTGCGAAAAGCTCATTGCCCTGTCATCGCGGTGCGTAGCCCAAAGCTTGAACCTGACCATCGTCGGGCGATCCCGACAGAAACGTCTCCTGCAACGGACACTTAACCAAGGAGTAAGTGATGGCAAGCGCAACAAAACTCACAGTGAAGAAGAAAACCTCGATGCGTTCTCCCGTGACAGCACCGTCTCGATCGATCGAACTACCGAATGGCATACGCTCGCGAATCTCGAACAAGGCATTCGAATTGTGGCAAGAGCGGGGGTATCGAGACGGACACGATCTTGCGGACTGGTTCGATGCCGAGGCCATCGTGATGGAAGAAATTCATGAAGCTCTCGAGTGAGGCGACATCCGGTCTTTGGGTACCTCTTGTCCCTTCACTCGACGCGTTGCTCGCTCGGTTGGAATCCCTTTCGCTGGAGCCGGGGCCGTTGGTTCAGCGGAGGATCGCACTGAGTCTTGCCCTCCAGCCCTATCTTGAGGGCGGTGCGAGGGCGCTGTTGTCACCGCTTCCGCAGGAAACGGAGTTAGCCAACCTCATACTCTATGCCGACTTCTACCCGCAGGACGGGCAGCTGACGTTGATTGAGCAGTTGCGCGACGTCATCACGGAGCATATTCCGCAAGAAGAGCGAGAGTGGTTGGATCCGCTGAAACATTCCTATCTCGATCTGGCCGAGTTCCTGTCGGTCGACGAACAGGGCCGGCGTCTGATTTTTCGCTCGATAGGCGATGCGCGAGTCTATCGCGTGCCGGACGGAGCGTTCCGCAAGGAACTGCAACCGGGACAGGTGCTGCTCGCAAGGTTGATTCGTGAGCCGGGCGATGTGGAGTGGGAGCGGGCGGTGATCGCGGGCGCCGCGATTGTGTTATCCAACGAGGACGGGAAAGGCCTGCTGAACGCCACGCTCGACTATCGGCGACAGGTGGAGATTTCCGCAGGGTCGTTCGAACTCGGCGATTGGCAGGAATTCGCCAAGCGTTATGGACATGTGTTGCTGTGGACCTTCGCCCGCATGCGGTTTGCCGCACTTGTTGACGCCGTGGGGAGTATTCGCTATGTGGGGGAAAGGGGGCAGCCGTATCTGTATGCCTTGGCGCTGTACGATCACAGCGAGTATGGATATATGGGTGAAACGCTCGCAAGTCTTGAAGGATTTGAGCGAGAAGCGACGAGTATTTCACCCGTTGGAGCTTCCCTCTCGAAGGACGCGCAGCATTTCGTGCAGCGAGGGACAGCCGACGCCCCTGAATCCGCAGTCGTCGCAAGACTGATCCTTACGGCGACTCAATTGTGGGCGGAGTGTGAATCGCGCGAGCGCCTTGATGCCGTCAAGCACAAGTTTGCCGCGTCGTTCGGATCTTCTCTTCATTTCCGCGGCGAGACGTATCTGCCACCACCACGACAACTCAAGGAGTCAGAGTTGGCTGTCGAAGAGCCGCTGACATTGGTAGTTTCGGCGGAGGAAGATCGGACGCTCTTGAAAGGATTCTTAGAAACTTTGTACTTAGAATGGGCGGAGCGGGATTGCCCATCACTGGGGAATCAGATGCCGCGTCACGTCGCAACGACTGCAACCGGCCGCGCGCAGGTCGCTGCTGTAATCGACGGCATGGAGGGCCACGATCCTGGTGTTCGGCGTGTCGGCATTCCCGCGTTCGACTATAACAAGCTGAGAGCCCATGTGGGTCTCGACGAGGTAACTCGATGACGACTCGGCAGAAGCTCGGGCTTGCCGAACTGCTTGAAACCTGCCGCCCTGTGCCGCCGGACAAACCGAACATTCTCAAGACGCTTCTGGCTGTCCAGTCTGCTATGGGCTATGTGCCGACGAATGCCATTCCCCAGATTGTGCAGGTACTGGGTGTGACGGCTGCCCAGGTCGCCGGGGTCTTGTCCTATTATTCCGATCTCCGGACTCAGTCAACGGGCAGGCATCTCATTCGAGTGTGTATGGGAGAATCCTGCACGGCCAACCATGGCCGGCAGGTCCTTCGTGCGATCCAAGATCATGTGCGCGTCGAGGGTGGCGGCATTGCGCCGGAAGGGCGGTTCACTGTGGAACAGATGTCCTGCGCGGGGAACTGCGCGGTGTCACCGACCGTATTGATCGATGAGGATCTCTGCGGGCGGGTGACACCCTCCGACGTTCAACCGCTTCTGGAACGCTATCCATAAATGAAAATGACACGCTGCTATCTTGCCAACGATACCTCCTCTCATGCGGCTGGCGCGGGACGACTTGCTGATGCCTGGAGCAAGCGTCCTGAGATTCAACTGATTCGCACGTCCTCGCGCGGAGCCTTCTTTCTGGAGCCGATGGTGGAGCGAGATATGCCCGGCGGGCGTGAGGTCTGGTTCAACGTCGCGCCGAATGACTTGCCGCGCATCGTGGGCGGCGTGGGTGGAACGCCGGTTACAGAGATACCGTTTCTGCAACAACAGACCCGCTTCACCTTTGCCAACTTCGGCATCACCGAGCCGCTTGCGCTCGATGAATATCAAACGCGGAGCGGACTCAAGGGATTGGCAGCGGCGCGGAGCCTATCGTCGGCGGCGATCATCGAAGAGTTGCGCATCTCGCGATTACGCGGTCGCGGGGGTGCGGCGTTTCCTGTGTGGAAAAAATGGCAAGTCGCGCAGCAGACCGGGTCGGAGCAGAAGTATGTGGTGGCGAATGCCGACGAAGGAGATGCCGGCACCTATTGCGATCGGATGATCATGGAGGGCGATCCATTTCGACTGATCGAAGGGATGCTCATCTGCGCGCAGGCGATCGGGGCAACGCGCGGATATATCTATTGTCGGTACGAATATCCGGCGGCGGTGCGGGCCATGCGGTTCGCGATTCAGAAGGCGCGCGAGGCAGACTTGTTGGACTGCGACGACTATCCATTCGATCTTGAGGTGGTGGTCGGCGCCGGCTCCTATGTCTGCGGCGAAGAAACCGCATTGCTGGAATCGCTGGAGGGCCGCCGAGGCGTCGTGCTGGCGAAGCCGCCCTACCCGGCAGAATCCGGACTACATGGCAAGCCGACGATTGTCAGCAACGTCCTGACATTCGCGACGATTCCCAACATCCTGGCAAACGGCGGCGTATGGCATGCCTCACTCGGCACTGAAGAGTCGCGCGGGACGATGGCGCTGCAACTCGGTGGTCGGGTGAAGCAACCTGGTCTGGTGGAAATCCCGTTTGGTTTCACGTTGCGCCGTGTGCTGGATCAATTCGGCGGTGGCATGGCGTCTGGCGCTCGGTTCAAGGCCGTGCAGGTCGGGGGGCCGTTGGGGAGCCTGTTTCCCGAAGCGCAACTCGATATTCCTATCTGCTATGAGGCGTTCGCCGGGGCAGGAGCGATTCTCGGGCATGGCGGCATCGTTGTCTACGACGATGAGACGAATATGGTCGAGTTGGCGCGGCACTTCATGGCTTTCACCGCGAACGAGTCTTGCGGAAAATGCACGCCCTGCCGGATTGGATCGGTGCGTGGCCGTGAAATTCTTGAACGGATTCAGAGCGGCCAGGGAACCGAGGAGGATCTCATTCTCCTATCAGACCTCGGCGAGACCATGAAGGTGGCGAGTCTCTGCGCCTTGGGAGGGCGAGCCCCCTATCCGGTACTGACCGCAATCGAACACTTCCCGGGGGAATTTAGAGGGCGTCTGAAGGTGTAACAGTCCGAATGTCATCAAGTCTCAGGGACAGAGAGATCTTATGACTGACGACTTGATGACTTTCTACCTGATAGACCGTAGAGAAAGAACGATGCGACTCCACATCAATGACAAGACAGTGGTCGCGCAACCCGGTGACACGGTCTATCAGGCTGCCAAGAAAGCCGGGATCGCCATTCCGAGTTTCTGTGCGTCCGACCACCTCACCCCATTTGGGTCCTGCCGCCTTTGCCTGTGCGAGATCGAGGGGCAGAGCGGAACCGTTGCGACTTGTACGACGCCGGCGCGAGATGGGCTCGTCGTGCAGACCGAAACCAAACGGCTCCAACGGCTGCGGCGCAACATCATCGAGTTGTATCTCTCTGAACAACCGGCTGCCGGTCCCGTGCCTGAGGCGCTGCAGCGCCTGGCTGTTTCCTGTGGGGTCCGTGCCGTGCGCTACCGCGATCCGGCGCGACGGCCGGCCTATCGCGATGACTCAAATCCGTTCTTCACTTTCGACAATGCCGCCTGCATCTCCTGCGCCCGCTGCGTGCGGGCCTGCGATGAAATTCAGGGCACGCATGCCTTGACCATGATCGGGCGAGGATTTGAGGCCAGGCCGGCAGCAGGAGCCGGGTCCTTAATGGGTGAGGCTGCAGCGTTTGCCACATCCAACTGTGTCTCGTGTGGTGCTTGCGTGAAGGAATGTCCGACCGGCGCGCTCACGGAGAAGACGGTGCTGGAGCAGGGGGCGCCGACCGGAACCGTGCGCACGACGTGCGCCTATTGTGGTGTGGGCTGTGCGTTTGATGCCGGTGTGCGAGATGGCCGCGTGGTGACGATGACGCCTGCAGATGATGGGCCTTCGAATCAGGGACATGCCTGTATGAAGGGACGGTTCGGCTGGACCTATCACGATGCGCCGGATCGGCTGCGGGTCCCGCTGCTGCGGCGCGGCAACGACTGGGAAGAAATTTCCTGGAAATCAGCATTGGATCGGGTCGCGCAGGAGTTCATGCGCATCAAGGACACGCATGGTCGGGATGCCCTCGCGACCGTTTCATCCAGCCGGGGCACGAATGAAGAAAATTATCTATTCGGCAAATTCATGCGTTGCGTGATCGGCACGAACCACATCGATAACTGTGCCCGCGTGTGCCACAGCGCGACCGTCACCGGCATGATGGAAACGCTCGGCGCCTCGGCGGCGACCAATTCTATTCAGGATATCGAGTTGGCCCGCCTTATAATGGTAGTGGGGGCGAACCCGACGGAGTCCCATCCCGTGGTCGGGGCCAGGATCAAGCAGGCGCATCGGCGGGGGGTGCCCTTGATCGTCATCGATCCCAGGCGTACTGAGTTGGCGCGGCTGGCCGATCTGCATCTGCAACTCCGACCCGGCAGTAATGTCGCCTTGCTCAATGCGATGGGCCACGTCTTGGTCAAGGAAGGGTTGCTCGATCAGGACTTCATCACGACAAGGACCGAGGGCGTCGATGACTGGCTCAAGACGGTATCGGACTGTACGCCGGAAGCGGCTGAAGCCATCTCCGGTGTGCCGGCCCATCTCATCTACCAGGCGGCTCGGCGTTATGGGAGCAGCAGCGCGTCGCTCTGCGTCCATGGCCTCGGTGTGACGGAACATCGCTGGGGCAGTCATGGGGTCATCGCACTCTGTAACCTCGCCCTGGCCACCGGCAACATCGGAAAGCCAGGTACCGGCATCAATCCCTTGCGTGGACAAAACAATGTGCAGGGAGCCTCGGATATGGGCTGCCTCCCGACCTACTTCGCCGGCTACCAGAGTTTGGACGATCCGAAGCTGGCATTGCTGCATCAGACCATCACTGGCCGTCCGTTGCCCACGAAACGCGGCATGAAAACGCCCGACATGTGGGACGCGGCGATTGCGGGTCGGCTCAAGGGCCTCTGGATCATCGGGTATGACGTTGCGCAGACCGACCCGAATTTGAAGAAAGTGCACGAGGCGTTGAAGCAGATGGAGTTTCTTGTGGTGCAAGATTTGTTTCTCAACGAAACCACGAAGTTTGCACACCTGGTGCTGCCTGGGGCGTCATTCCTCGAAAAGGACGGCACATTTACCAATTTGGAACGCCGCATCCAGCGGATCAGGAAGGCAGTAGAGCCGCCTCATGGAATTCTTCCTGATTGGCAAGTGGTCTGCGAAGTCTCAACCAGGATGGGCTATCCCATGTCCTATCGGCATCCCTCGGAGATTATGGATGAGATCGCAACGCTCACGCCGATGTGTGCCGGTGTGTCCTATGACCGGCTCGACCAACATGCAGGGTTACAGTGGCCGGTGCCGACTGCCGTGCATGAGGGCACTTCGCTGATGCATCAGGAAACATTTCCAAAGGGGAAGGCGCACTTTGTCGGCGTCGATTACTTGCCACCGGGAGAAGCTGCGAGCAAGGAGTATCCGTTCGTACTGACCACGGGCCGCATTCTCCAACATTATAACTGCGGGGCCCAAACACGCCGGACTGGAATTCTAGAGGTGGTCGATACAGACGTGCTGGAAATGCATCCGGCCGATATGCAGGGGCTGGATTTACGTGAAGGTAACATCGTACGTTTGGTGAGCGCCCGTGGCGACGCCCTGCTCCCCGTCGTGGGGAGCGAACGCGTCCTGCAGGGGCATCTCTTCACCAGCTTTCACTTCCCGGCCTCGACGGTGAACGCATTGCTCTCTTCAAGTGCGGATGAAAATTCAAAGTGCCCGGAGTATAAGGTGTCAGCCGTTCGCGTGGAACCGATTCAACAGGACGAACTCGATCCGGAAGATGAAGCGGAACTGTCGCACATGCGTCGCCAGTTGATTCTTTAGCGACATTTAGTTTATTGGTCGGTGTATATAAGAAGTTCGGATTAGATCACCGGAGTCCTCACATTATGAATTCTCCTCGCACGATCGTCGGTATTGCAGTCGGGGGTGGGCCCGCTCCCGGGATCAACAGTGTGATGAGTGCGGTCACGATCCGCAGCATCCTCGGTGGTTGCGATGTGGTCGGTATCCTCGACGGATTCAGATGGCTCATGGAAGGCAATGTAAGCCATGTCCGGTCCCTCTCGATCGAAGAGGTAAGTCGCCTTCACTTCCGAGGCGGGTCGTATCTGGGCACGTCGAGGGCGAATCCGACAAAGAAAGCCGAGTCTTTCGGTCAGGTCATATCGGCCTTAACGAGGCTGGGCATCACGCGTCTGGTGACCATCGGTGGAGACGATACGGCCTTCTCGGCGCTCAAACTGGAAGAACAGGCTGCCGGGCGCATTCAAATTGTGCATGTGCCGAAGACCATCGACAACGACCTGGATCTACCGTACGGCATCCCGACGTTCGGCTTTCAAACGGCCCGGCACGTCGCCGTCGAGGTCGTCTAGAATCTTATGGTAGACGCCCACACCACATCGCGTTGGTACTTCGTCGTGACGATGGGCCGCAAAGCCGGCCATTTGGCGCTCGGAATCGGCAAGGCCGCCTGCGCCACGCTCACCGTCATTCCCGAGGAGTTTGGGGAGCGGCCCGTGAGACTCCAGCGTGTGTTGGATCTCCTGATCGGGACGATGATCAAGCGTCTCAGCGAGGGGCGCTCCGACGGGGTGGTCGTGTTGGCGGAAGGCCTGATCGAGATTCTTGACCCGAGAGACCTGGGCGGATTGGACCATGTCGAGCGGGATGAACATGGCAACCTGCGGTTGGCAGACGTGGATATCGGCGATGTGCTCAGGCGTGAAGTGACGAAGGGCATGAAAGCCTTGGGGCTTGCCATCTCGATCGTCGCCAAGAATGTGGGATATGAATTGCGCAGCGCGGACCCGATTCCGTTCGATATGGAATACACCCGCGATCTCGGTTTTTGTGCGGCGCAGTTCCTGCTCGATGGAGGCACGGCGGCCATGGTGTCGATTCAAAATGGACGGTTCACGCCAATTCCTTTCAAACACATGGTGGACCCCGTCAGTGGCCGGGCGAAAGTACGGATGGTCGATATTACGGCGCAGTCGTACCAGATTGCCCGCCAATACATGATCCGCCTGTCAGCCGAAGACCTCGAGGATCCGGTGGCACTCGGTCGATACGCGGCCCTCACGGGACTGTCGCCTGACGCATTTCTCAGCCGGTTTCAGTCCGTCGATTCGAACGGGAAAGACACTCGAACACACGGAGGCGCATCATGAAGGTACTGGTGGCGACGGATGGATCGGAGTATGGGCAATGGGGACTGAACTGGGCGGCCACACTGCCGTTTGTCAAGCCACCGCGTGTGACCGCGCTGCATGTGCTGGATAGCGCCTGGCTCCGTTTGCCGTTTCGGACAAAGCTGGAAGTGCAGCGCGTAGAAGCGCGCGCGGCAAATATCCTCAAGAGAACGAAACAGCAGCTGATATCGCTGAATCTGAAGGGGACGGTCCGCAAGGAGCAAGGGGCGGTTGCGCAGACGATCTTGAAACGCGCGCCAAAACGGGACGGTCTTTTGGTGGTGGGCAGTAAAGGCCTCGACGCCCTCGACCGTTTTACGCTCGGGAGTGTCTCAACGAAACTCATCCAATATGCGACTTGCCCGGTACTGGTTGTCAAGGGCGACGCCGTACCGTTGCGGCGGATCGCTTTGGCGACTGATGGGTCGGAGACTTCGGCCAAGGCGCTGAACTTTGTGCTGAGCACATTTCAGCCGGATCGTTCAGCCGGCAGCGACGGGCACGCGCCGGTTCACGTGAGTGTGATCCATGTTGTGGCACGCCGCCCGTTGGCTCCTATCACGATCGGATCGACGATACCGTGGGTCGAGTACCGGCAGCGCAAGGAAAACGAGACAGGCCGGAAATTACTCGAACGGAGCATGCAGAAATTGATCGATGCGGGATTTACGTCCGAGCCTCTGTGTCAGTCTGGTAATCCGGCTGAAGAGATCATGAACGTGGCCACCAAACACCGGGCCGATCTGATCGTGATGGGAGCCAAAGGCCTGACGGCCATTGACCGGTTTTTGCTGGGGAGCGTGTCCACGCGGGTGATGCAGTACGCGAAGATTTCCGTGCTCGTCGTTCGATGACAGAGTGAGAGCCGTCGGAAGTATTTTATAGCCGGTTTCAGACTGTCGGTTCGAACGTGGTGGAAACTCAATTGAAAGGATGCGCATCATGAATGTGCTTGTGGCGACGGATGGATCGAAGTATGGACGATGGGCGCTGAACTGGGTGGCCACGTTGCCGTTCATCGACCCGCCACGGGTGACCGCGCTCCATGTACTGGATATTGCCGCGCTCCGCGCGCCGTTTCTGGCGCAGCCGGAGATAGCCGGCAATGAGCGGTATATCCAGGAAGAAATACATCGCATGGAAGCGCGTTCAGCCAAAGCGCTCAAGGAAGCCAAACAACAGTTGGCATCGCTGAATCTCATGGGCACGGCCCGCAAGGAGCAAGGGGCAGTCGCACCGACGATCTTAAAGCGCGCGTCCAAACGGGACGGGCTTCTGGTGGTGGGCAGTCAGGGCCTCGATGCTCTCGACCGCTTCATGCTCGGCAGCGTATCGACGAATCTCATCCATCATGCGGCCTGCCCGGTGCTCGTCATCAGGGGCGAGGCGTCCCCCTTGCGCCGGATGATCTTGGCGACCGATGGTTCGGACGCCTCGGCCAAGGCTCTGAAGTTTGTGCTGGCTAAGTTTCGGCCGGATGGTTCGGCCGGCAAGGGTGGACGCGCGCCGATTCACGTGTGCGTGCTTCATGTGATGCCATTGATCATGTATCCGGGGTTGGAGGCGGCAAGCAAGAAATTACTCGAGCAGAGCGTGCAGAAACTGATCAAAGCGGGATTTACGGCCGAGCCGCTCTGTTACCTTGGGAATCCCGCCGAAGAGATCATGAAGACCGCCTCCCAACAACAGGCCGATTTGATCGTGATGGGGGCCCAAGGGCTGGGCGCGATCGCCCGGTTTCTTATCGGGAGCGTATCGACGCGGGTGGTGCAGCACGCGAACTGTGCCGTGCTCGTCGTTCGATGACCGCGTGAAAGTCACCGGGGAGTTTCGAACGGTTGCTCTTGTAACGGAGGTTGAGAGAAGCGTACAAAGGTGTTGAATGTCTCAGTTGCGACACAACCGCTTCGAGGAAAGCCGTCCTGTGAAAGTATGCATGGCGATGGTCGTGCTGCTCTGTCTCTGTATCATGGTGCAAATGCTCGGTGTACCCGTGACACTTCTGAATCCTGGAGGGGCAGAGGACGCTCTCGCCACATCGGCCTACGAAGGGTACTCGGTTCCTTCTTCGCTCCCCCAACTGACGCCTTCATTCGAAATGGTTCCAGTGACTGACGCTCAACCGTTCGTCCATATGCCGGTTCTCGCCTCCACGCTGTTTCATCCGCCTGTCCACTAGTTCCGGCTTCGTGTTGCGCAACTCTGCTTTTTCTTCAAGGCATTGCTCAGTCGGGCATCGGCTATCCAACTGAGGCTGGCGGGGCTGAATATCGCGTAGTATGATCGACCCGAACAGGTCAGAGCACGTCGCTCCAGGGAGGACTCACAGCAAAGGCAGCATTAATCAGGCCGACGTGAGAGTAGGCTTGAGGGAAATTGCCGCATTGGGTATTCGTGGCGGGGATAAAATGCTCGGAGAACAGTCCGACATGATTCGCAGCAACCAGCACTCGATTGAGAATTTCCCGGGCTTCGGGGGTCCGTCCCAGGCGAGCGAGCGCTTGGGCGATCCAAAAAGAGCAGATGACGAACGCGCCTTCCGGCTTTCCGAAGTCGTCGTTTCGTACGTAGCGGTAAAAGAAGCCGGTGTCTTCGCTGCCCCGCCTGAGCGACAGTTCGTGGGCGATGTGCAACACCGTGGATTCACAGAGTTCCCGGTTTGGGTAGCCCAGGATCGGGAGTTGGGCGAGGGCGGCGTCATCACTGGAGTCGGTGGAGCCGTTGCGGAGCGCGCCGCCATGTACGCCCCGGAGGAGGGCATCCGCCGCATGGATCCGTGCGCCGGTCAAATCCAGGGAGATCGAACCGAGATGCCCGGCTTGTTTGATGCGCTCCAATCGTTCGAGACCGGCCCACGACAGCAAGTTTGTAAAGGAATGTTCCTGCCAGCCGTTGCGGATTTCCCACAGACCAGCGTCAGGCTGGCCGATACTGCGCACGCACAACTTCGCCAGATGGGCCAGGAGCGTGTCGAGATCTTTGCTGCGCAAATCTTCATACCGTTCGTCGAAGAAGATCGGCGTAAAAGTCAGAATCATTTCTCCGTAGGCATCGTTCTGCACATGCTCCGCCGCTTGATTGAGGCTGCGGACCGGTACACCGCCCTGATAGCCGGCCCAATTCGGATGCTCGATTTCCGGCAGAGGAAGACTTTGGCTCAATGAATAGACAGGACGTAAGCGGTCGCGGGAATGTTCATGCGTATGCGCAATGTTCAGCAGAAATTTGAGGAAGGCCTCCATTTCCTCGAAGTGGCCCAGATTGTGAAACGCCGTGAGCGCAAAGTAGGCGTCGCGCAGCCAGCAATAGCGATAGTCCCAGTTGCGGCCTCCGCCCGGTTGCTCCGGAAGGCTCGTCGTCAGGGCTGCGAGTATGGCGCCGGTGTCTTCGAAGCAGTGGAGCTTCAGCGCCAAAGCGGAACGGATGACTTCCTGTTGATGCAGCAACGGGACCGAACAGTTTTTCACCCAGATGCGCCAGTAGCGGGTTGTTTGTTCGAGAAAGTCGTGTGTGACTTTGACGAGGTCGTCTTCGATGCCGAGTCCCCACGTGAGGCCGAAATAAAATTTCTGAGTCAGCGCGACGGGAGCCTCCTCGCACAGGTAGGTCAGCGGCATGTTCGTCAGCAAACGAAGCAGTTCGCCACGCACCTCGTAGCGCAGGTGATTGCTCCCTCTGACAGGAGCCACAGGAGTTTTCTCCCAGCCCGACACCGGCCGGCAGCTTACACGAATGGCCGGTGTGCCTTGCAGCGGTTCGACCACTCTGAACAGCGCCGACGGCCGATAGATGCGGCCGTACTGTTCGAATCGCGGGCAGAAGTCGGTAATCTGAAACGCGTCGCCGCTCGGCAGTGTGACAGTGGTGAGGAGAATATTCGTGTTCGGAAGATAGCGCTGTTCGCTCCTAATGTCGGTGGAAGCCACCGCGCTCGCGATCGAAAAGTGTCCCCCGTCAGGATCAAGCAACCGTCCGAAGACCGGCGGACTGTCAGGTCGCGGCGCGCACATCCACTCGACAGCGCCGTTTAGTCCAATCAACGACGAGATTTGACAATTGCCGATGAGACCGTAAGGATACATGCCGTTACCATAGGCGATTTTTCGACCGAAGTATACGAGAGGTGATCTATGCGCTTATCGCTTCGATTCCTGCTACCGTTATTTTTGGTGCTCGCCGGCTTGGCCTATGCCGTCATTCCTCTCGTCGATTCGCTGACGCTGAAATGGTTCGTGCGGGACATTGAAATCCGGTCGAATCTGGTCGGCCGCATGGTCGAAGGCCCTCTTGTCGATCTCCTGGCGGCGGATTCCAAGGTCAAGCTGCTCAACTATTTTCATCGAATCATTCAGGACGAACGGCTCTTCGCCATCGGGTTCTGCGACCGGGACGGCAAGCTGGCCTACAAGACCTTGACCTACCCGGACTCTATTCCGTGCGACGGCACCAGCACCGTCGAAACCGGACAGACCGCCCTGTTGCGGCTCACCCAAGGAGCCGTCCACGTCGCGGCTGTGGGAATCGAAGGGAACGGCCGCACATGGGGACGCCTCATGCTCGTCCATGACATGAGTTGGATCGAGCGTCGCAGCAACGACACAAAGTGGTATCTCTTCTACCTCTTTGGGATTATCGGCGTGGTGATCTCGCTCATCACGGTATTGGTCGCGCATCTGAGCTGGCGAGGATGGGTTTCCGGCGTGCGAACGATGCTTCGCGGTGAGGGGCTTGCCGCATTGCTCGGCGATAAGCAGCAGGATTCGGAGCTGCAGCCGGTCGCACAGGATCTGCGTGCGATGATTCGGGAACTTGAATCGGACAAGCGCATGCGCGATGAAAGCCAGATGAGCTGGAAGCCGTCCACCCTCAAGACGATCCTGCACGAGCACCTGGCCGGAGATGAAGTGTTGATCGCCTCCAACCGTGAGCCGTATCTCCACAATCGGAAAGGGCAGCACATCGAAGTTCAAGTGCCGGCCAGCGGGGTCGTCACCGCCCTTGAACCGATCATGCGCGCCTGTTCAGGTGTGTGGATTGCGCATGGCAGCGGCACGGCCGATCGCGAGGTCGTCGATGCGCACAGCCATGTCCGCGTCCCGCCTGAGAATCCTGCCTATGAGATCAGGAGGATTTGGATGTCGCCGGAGGAAGAAGACGGTTACTACTACGGATTTGCCAACGAAGGGCTCTGGCCGCTCTGTCATCTGGCCCACGTCCGTCCCATCTTTCGATCCTCGGACTGGGAACAGTACAAAAAGATCAATGAGCGGTTTGCGATGGCCATCATCGAAGAAGCCAAAACCGACAATCCCGTCGTGCTCGTGCAGGATTACCATCTGGCCCTGGTGCCCAAGATGGTGCGCGACCATCTGCCGAACGCCACGATCGTGACGTTCTGGCACATCCCATGGAGCGATCCGGAACGGTATGCCATCTGTCCCTGGCATCGAGAGATACTCGAAGGGCTCTTGGGAAGCAGCATTCTCGGATTTCACACGCGATTTCATTGCAGAAACTTCATCAACACCGTGGACCGTTCTCTGGAAACACGGATCGACTGGGACAGTTCCTTGATTTCCTATCAGGGCATCCTTACTGCGGTGAATCATTACCCGATTTCTATCGCGTGGCCCAATCGAGGGCAGGCGCAACTGCCGTCCGAATCCGAGTGCAGGACCCACATCCGTGCCATCAACGGCATCTCCCACGCGCATCGCGTCGGTGTCGGTGTTGAGCGGCTGGATTATACGAAGGGCATTCTCGAGCGGTTCCTCGCCGTTGAACGGCTGCTGGAGTTGCAGCCGGAATGGATCGGCACATTCTCCTTCATCCAAATTGCCGCTCCCAGCCGCTCCAAGATTGAGGAGTATCAGCAGCTCACGCAACAGGTCATCGCCTCGGCCGAACGCATCAATCAACGATTCGAGCGAAAGGGATACCAGCCCATCTATCTACGGATCGAACATCACGACCCGCAGGACGTCACCACCTATTACCGAGGCGCCGACTTCTGCATCGTCAGCAGCCTGCATGACGGCATGAATCTCGTCGCCAAAGAATTCGTGGCAGCGCGAGACGACGAGCAGGGCGTGCTGATCCTCAGCCAATTCACCGGCGCGGCCACTGAGTTACCCGAGGCGTTGATCGTCAATCCGTACAACATCGATCAGTGTGCGGCTGCCATTCATCTGGCTCTGATGATGCCGCCGACCGAGCAACGCGCCCGGATGCGCAGCATGCGCGGCATCGTGCAGGAATTTAACGTGTACCGCTGGGCCGGGCGCATGCTGATGGATGCGGCCCACATGCGGCAGCGAGCCCGCATCGTTCGCCAGACGGGAGCGCGAGACGCGCGCACGACTACAAGGGGTCAAGCATGACCTATCTGCTTTCTGACGAAGGGCGCCTGGCGCTTCGCGAGTTGGCGAGCCGTCCCATTCTCTATGCGTTTGACTTCGATGGGACATTGGCGCGGATTTCTCCCGATCGGGATAGAGTCAAGCTCTCCTGGTCCATTCATGAGGGGTTGTCGGAGTTGGCGAAACGTACTCCCTGCGCCATCGTCTCAGGGCGCGCACTCCATGATCTCGCCTCGCGGGTTGACGGGGTGGTGCCCCACTTGATCGGGAACCATGGTCTGGAAAGCCCGCTCACCGCTCCCGCGACGCTGTTCCGGGCTGAAAATATCTGTCAGGGATGGATGACGCAACTGGGAACGGACTTTGCTCAGCCGCTCAAGAACGATGGGGTTGAGGTTGAGAATAAAGGCTACACCCTCACGTTCCACTATCGCGGGGTCGATGAGCCTGCCAGAGTTCGCATGGCCCTTGTTCTCCTGCTCGATCAACTCACGCCGGCTCCGCGCCTGATCTTTGGGAAAGCATCGGTGAATGTCTTGCCCCCGGGGAGTGACGGGAAAGGACCGGCCGCGTTAGCCCTCATGCGCCATCTACGGCAAACCGGTCTGTTTTTCATCGGTGATGACGAAACGGACGAGGATGTCTTCGAGCTTTCCGAAGGGCTTGCCATGGGGGTGCGAGTGGGGTCGTATGAGAAATCGCGAGCGAAGTATTTCATCAACCATCAAGGAGAGGTCAAAGATGTTCTTCGCGTGCTCATCCATTGTATCGATCGAATTCCGAAACCATCTGCCAGTGGCGAGTCGGACATGATCGGCGCAGACCCGCGCGCACATGATCGTTGAGGAGGCACCGCCGGCATCCGATACATCCCGTCTCGTGCGTTTTCCACAGATTCGTCGTCATTGCCTCGACTATGCGGATGGTCTAGTCTTCGCGCAAGTTCAAAGGGATCCCCTTCGACCAGCTCTACTCCCCTCCGAAGTCGATTGCCCGCCATCGTCTCTGCCAACCGGTTGAATCTGTTCGAATAACATTGCGATATTCCTCAGAAACCATGATATTTAGTGCTCGGGATTACAGGAAAGATCGAAGAGACGGAGCGGTGTGAGTGTGAAAGGGACGGGATGTTGAGCTTTACGGATCACTGGACAGGCTACATGGCATTGGCGGTTTTTCTGGCCGCTTATGTGTTGGTCATTGTCGAAGAAAATATTCATCTGCGGAAATCAAAACCTGTCATGGTGGCAGCAGGCGCGATCTGGATACTGACGGCGATCGCGTACGCCTCTCAAAACCAATCCCACGCCGTCGCTGAGATCCTGCGCCATAACCTGCTTGAATATGCCGAACTGCTGCTGTTTCTCCTTTCCGCCATGACGTTCATCAATACGATGAGTGAACGCAACATCTTTGAGTCATTGCGGACGCGCCTGGTTTCATTGGGATTGTCTCTCCGCTCAGTCTTCTGGCTGACCGGCCTGCTGGCGTTCTTCATCTCCCCTGTCGCGGATAACTTGACGACGGCGCTGGTGATGGGGGCCGTGGTGATGGCGATGGGAGGAAGCAACGGACGGTTCATCGCCGCTGCTTGCATCAATGTGGTGGTCGCTGCCAATGCAGGCGGTGCGTTTAGCCCATTTGGCGACATCACCACCCTCATGGTCTGGCAAAAAGGCGTGGTCCATTTCGGCGATTTTTTTGCGTTGTTCGTTCCCTCTCTCATCAACTGGCTTGTTCCGGCGGTTTTGATATCCATGACGATTTCACGCGAGAAGCCGTCAGCCAGCATAGAGCAGGTGCGGGTCAAGTATGGCGGCTATTTCGTCGTCGTCTTGTTTCTCGTCACCATAGCCGGAACCGTACTCATGCATCATTATCTTGAGATGCCCCCGTTTCTCGGCATGATGACCGGGCTGGGTGCTCTCAAATCCTTTGGTTATCTTATCCGGCGCAAGGAACTGGACGTATGGACTGAAATTCCCGCGCTCGAAAGTGAGAACGCCGTAACCCGCAAGGCGTTGTTCAAGCCGGCAGTCAAGCCGTTCGATGTGTTCATCAGCATGAAGCGTGTGGAATGGGATACGCTGATGTTCTTTTACGGGATTATGCTCTGCGTCGGCGGGCTGGGCGCACTGGGGTATCTGGCCACACTCTCAGATTTTCTCTATGGGGGTATGGGCGCAACGACAGCGAATATTCTTATCGGGGTTCTTTCAGCGGTCATCGACAACATTCCCGTCATGTTTGCCGTATTGAGCATGAACCCGGATATGAGCCTCGGCCAATGGCTGCTGGTGACGTTGACAGCCGGTGTCGGCGGATCGCTATTGTCCATCGGGTCGGCAGCAGGCGTGGCCCTCATGGGGCAGGCCCGGGGGATCTATACCTTCTATGCCCACCTGAAATGGATTTGGGCTATTGCGCTGGGCTACGCCGCAAGCATCGCCGTTCATATCGTGATGAATGGCGCTCTCTTTAGTCCGTAGAGTGCGGGAGCGGGGTTGGTTTGAAATATCGACCGGCTTCTATACAATTTCTCGACGAACAGCCATGATATGTATAATGCGGGATAACAGTTTTTCTTGTAACCGGGGCTGAGAGAAGCGTACTATGGCATTGGATGTATTAGCTGCGCCTCAACGGTCTAGGGAGCAGCGGAAACATTTCCATAGACATATGGACAAGCTCTTTATACTCATAGTTTAAAGGTGTTGTGACAACGGTCCGTTCATTTTTCTCCATGATCGTCTTCGTTGCCTTGCTACTGTGCACCCTGTTCCTGGCCGCGCAGATCGGGTGGTCTTCCGATAGCCTATGTGGCTCGACTGCCGATACCGGGAATGGGGTAGCCTGTGAGTTCAGTGACGCCGTGGAGGCCACCGATCAAGAAGATGATTCGCCACAGGAGGCGCTGGGAGACTGTGTTGCTTCTCGGCTAAGTGTGTCAGATTGCGCATCAAGCCGCCTGTATGCCTTGATGAAAGACGTTCCTCCGTCCACCATTCTGGTCTCCCGACTGCTACATCCTCCGACCGCACACTGATCGCGCAGTATCGCCGATCTGTTTTATTCTTGATTTCGATCGAACAGCCTCACCGTGACTCCGAAGGAGGCAGCACATGCGGGCTAGGCTTTGGGTGTATGTCGTACTGATGATCGTGATGGCGGGGGGGATGAATGGGGCGCTGCTGGCGTCCTTCGCACAAGCGAAGGACGAGATGCGCGCGTTCGACCTCGACCGCATCATTGACTTGGCGTTGGAACGGAACCCGGCAATCCTCGGCGCAAAAAGTGTCATCGAACAGAATGAGGGTTTGCGGACCCAAGCCGGCGCCTATCCCAATCCCACGATCGCGGGCCAGACAGGAAGTGGCGCGCTTCGAGACCCCAGCACCGGGCAACGTGTGGGCGAGTATGGTATGTCGCTGCATCAGACGGTGGAATGGCCGGGCATGCGGGCAGCCCGTCAAGACGCGGCAGAATCCGGTCTGGTCGGCGCGACAGTGGGCCTCGATGAAGCCAAACTCAATTTGATTGCCGAGGTGAAGCAGGCATTCTATGAACTGCTGCTGGCGGAACGAACGGTGGATCTTCTTCAGCAGAACTTGGAGATTGTTCAGGAAGTGGCGCGTATCGTCAGAGCCCGTGTCCGATCCGGCGAAGGCCCTCAGTTCGAATCGGTAAAGGCGGAGGTCGAGGTGCTCAAAGCCAAGCAAGAGATGACAAAAGCCAAGAATGTCGTCCGCGTGAAACTCGTCGGATTAGACACGTTGACGGCGGGAGCCTTGGGGGCTCGGTATAAGGTGCAAGGAGATTTTCGATCGCTTCGGGATCGTCTGGACCCGGATCAGATGGCGTCGAGGGACCCGTCCCAACATCCCACCCTCAAACGTCAGGGAAAACTGGTGGAGCAGGCTGAATTTACCGTCAGCAAGGAACGGCAGTCCCGTGTGCCGAATGTGACCCTGTTTGGAACGTACGCAAGAGAGGCAGGCCGCGAAGGGGTGGTAGGGGGCGTGAGCCTGCCGACGCCCTTATGGTATCGGCAGCAAGGACACATTGCGACGGCGCTCGGTACTCAGCGCAAAGAAGAAGCAGAGCTGATTCGCGCCAGGAACGACCTGATCCGCGCCATCAATCAACATGCCCACGAGGCGGAAACGGCGCAAGATCAGATCCTCGTCTACGAGGAAGGACTCATCAAGCAAGCGCAAGAAGCGCTTCGCATCGCCCAATTGAGCTTCCGCCAAGGCGCCTCCAGCCTCCTGGATGTTCTCGATGCTCAGCGGGTCCAACGTCAGATCACCGTGGATTATAATCAGGCGCGGTTTGAACTCTCTCAGGCGCTCACGCGGTTTGAGCGTGCCCTGGGCAGTCCACTTTAAATGCGAAAAGGACAGATGAAGGGCATGGTCATTTCTTCTGGCCGAGGTACATATCGATGTGAGCGCCAGGCGAGTGCGCGAAGCAGACTGAGCGCAGTGTGCAAGGTCATCTTCGGCATGCTGCTGTTGGTGTCCCCCATGGGCTGTGACCGTGCGTCTGCCCCGGCAGCGGAGAGCGGGCCGAAGCGCTCGTCGGAGGAGGCCAATCTAGTTCGGCTTCCGCCGGAAAAACTCACCCAGTCTGGCGTGACGGTGGAGCCGGTCGGACGAACGGCATTCCGCACCTACCGTACCTTTCCCGGCGTCGTACGGCCGAACGAAAACGCGTTGGCGGAAATTACGACCCTCGTGCGTGGGCGGGTGGCCGAGGTGCATGCCGATTTGGGACAGATGGTTGAGCCCAAGCAGCTATTGGCGGTGCTTCACAGCGGTGACCTCGGACTAGCCCAGTCTGCGTACCTGAAGGCCCGTGCGAGGCGACACGTGGCGGAGCAAGCCTATCAGCGGGCGCAATATCTTTTCAAAGAGAAAGTCATCGGCCAGGCGGAAGCGCAGCGCCGCGAAGGAGAAATGATCAGTATCCGTGCCGAGGCACAGGAGGCGCTCGAAGGGCTCCGGTTGTTGGGCATGGACGACAAGCAGATCAAATCCCTGGAGCGGACCCAAACGATCCGCTCGCAGGTTCCCATTGTGGCGCCTTTTTCCGGCAGGGTGATCGCGCGTGACCTTACGAAAGGCGAACTGGTCGAAACCACCCATAAGTTGTTTGCGGTGGCCGATCTCTCGACGGTTTGGGTGGTGGCGAATGTATCGGAAAAAGATGTGTCCTATGTGCAGCGCGCGACCGTCGTTCCGAATCAGCCGGTCGAGGTCCGTGTGACGGCGTATCCCGATAACGTGTTCCAGGGAAAGGTCTCCTATGTCGGAGACGTACTAGACACGGCGACACGGACCATGCAGGTGCGCCTTGTCCTGGACAATTCCAAGGGCCTTCTGAAGCCGGAAATGTTCGCAACGATCCGGGTCTCGTCCGAACCAGCTTCGGATGTCCTGGTGGTCCCCGAAACAGCTGTTCAAAGTGATCAGAGCCGCAGTTTCGTGTTTGTGCAGCAGGAAACCGGGGTTTTTGAAGCGCGAACGGTCAGGTTGGGCGACAGAAACGGAACCTTCGCCGAGGTCCTCGAAGGGGTACGGGAAGGAGAAATGATCGTTAAGGAAGGAGCCTTCATCTTGAAATCCGAGCTGTTGAAGCCCAAAGACTGAACCATGGTCGACAAACTCATTGAGATGTCTCTGCGTCGGCCCTTGTTGATCGTTACGTTCGCCGGCCTGCTTACCCTCCTCGGAGTCTATGCCTTCCGCACGATTCCCATCGACGCATTTCCCGATGTGACCAGCGTGCTCGTGCAGGTCGTCACGAAAGCACCCGGCTTGTCCCCCGAGGAAGTCGAGCGGCTGGTGACCTTTCCCATCGAACAACAAGTGACCGGGGTTCCGCATCTGACGGAACTGCGCTCCCTCACCAAAGTAGGATTGTCCATCATTACGGTAGTGTTCGACGATCAGATGGACATTAATCTTGCCCGCCAACTCGTGCTCGAACGGTTGATCGAGGTGCGAGAGAATTTACCGCCCGACTCTGAACCGATGATGGCGCCGAACAGCACCGGATTGGGAGAGGTGTACCAGTATTATATTGAAGGCCCTTCGCGTGCCGATTTGGACGCTGAGGGGGCGGAACGTGAATTGATCGAACAGCGCACGGTCCAGGACTGGGTCATCCGGCCGTTTCTCAAGGGCGTTCCCGAAGTGATCGACGTCAACTCGCACGGCGGGTATGTCAAGCAGTACCAGGTGCTCGTCGAGCCTGAACTGTTGCGCAAATACGACCTCTCGTTGGACGAAGTTTTTACCTCCGTGGCCAACAATAACGCGAATGCCGCAGGCAACATCCTGGAGAAACACGCTGAGAAGTTCATAGTCCGCGGCGTGGGGCTGATCCAGAAATCGAGCGACATTGAGGACATCGTCGTCAAGGAAGCGGGCGGCACTCCCGTGCATATCCGCGACGTCGCCCAGGTCCAGATCGGTCATGCCATTCGCCATGGCGCTGTCGTCCTGAACGGTGAGCGCGAGGTGGTGGCGGGGATTGTGCTCATGTTGCGAGGAGGAAACGCTCGCGACGTCGTAGAGGGCATCAAGGATAGGATTGCCGAGATACATGACAAAGGGATGCTGCCGGCAGGCTGGCGGATCGTCCCGTTTTATGATCGCATCGAATTGATCTCCGCCGCGTTGAAGACAGTCTATAAGGCGCTGGGCGAGGGTATCCTTCTGGTGGTAGTCGTGCTGTTCGTATTCCTGGGCGATACCAGGAGCGCCTTGATCGTGGCCGCGACGCTCACCCTGACCCCGCTCGTAACATTCTTCGTGATGGATCAGTTCGATCTCACTGCCAATCTGATGTCCTTGGGCGGTCTGGCCATCGCGATCGGGATGATGGTCGACGCTTCTGTGGTCGTAGTGGAAAACATCCACCGGCATATGTCGGATCCCCATAACAAAGGCCTGCCGCGACAGGCCCTCATCCTCAATGCCGCTCGGGAGGTCGCCCGCCCCGTGGTCTTCGGTATTATCATCATCATTATTGTCTTTATGCCTATCCTCTCTTTCCAAGGCATGGAAGGCAAAATGTTCAAGCCGATGGCCTATACCATCATGATCGCGCTGATGGTGTCGCTCATTCTGTCGATTACCCTGTCGCCCGTTCTGTGTTTGCTGAGTCTGCGAGCAGGGCACGACTCCGATCCCTTGGTGGTCCGATGGGCCAAAAGCGCCTATCTTCCTGTGCTGCGCTGGGCGTTAGGACATCGGACAGTGGTACTGACAACCACCGGACTCATGCTGGCAGGAAGTATTTCGCTCTTTCCATTTTTGGGAGGGGAGTTTGTCCCGATTTTGAATGAAGGCACGATGTCCCCTCTCACGATCCGCTTGCCGAGCATTTCTTTGGAGCAATCGATCAAGATTGAGCGCGAGGTAGATCGAGCGGTGCTGGAGTTTCCCGAAGTGCAGATGGTGGTGTCTAAAATCGGACGCACGGAATTGGGGAACGATCCGCAAGAGCCGAACGAAAGCGATTCTGTCGCAGTCTTGCGTCCGATTGATGAGTGGACGACAGCATCCACCATGGCGGAGCTGAAAGAGCGAGTCCGTGAGCGGCTGGCACAGGTGCCCGGCGCGAACTTTCTGATCAGCCAGCCGATCCAGCAACGGGTGGACGAATTGATTTCCGGGGTGCGCGCGGAAGCGACCGTCAAAATATTCGGCTCCGACCTGGATGCGCTGCGTCACGCGGGGGATGAGATTGCCCGCGTTCTGGGTACAATTCGAGGGGTCAAAGATTTAAAGGTAGAGCAACTCTTCGGCCAGCCCTACATCACGATCGATATCGATCGAGGTAAGATTGCCCGGCACGGCATCAACGTCTCGGACGTGCGTGAGGTTATCGCAACCGCGATCGGAGGACAAACGGCAACCCGCGTGTACGAAGAGCATCGACGGTTCAGTTTGGTTGTGCGGTTTCCCGAGCAGTATCGGAACAGCATCGAGACCATCGGGAACATTCGATTGACTTCCGGCGTCGGGGCCTACATTCCCCTCAGCGATCTCGGCACAATCCGGATGCACGAGGGGCCGGGGCGTATTAATCGCGATCACCTTCAGCGGTATCTGCCCGTCAGCTTCAATACCCACGGACGGGACATCGAGAGTATTGTGACTGAGGCGCAGCAGCGGATCGCACGGGAGGTTCAACTTCCGGACGGGTACACGCTCGTCTGGGGCGGATCGTTCGAAAATATGCAGCGGGCGATGGCCCGCATCTGGATTATTGTTCCGGTCACCATTGTTGTGATCTTCTTGCTGCTGATCTCGTCGTTCTCTTCAATCAAGCAGGCGGCACTGATCATTCTCAATCTCCCGTTTGCCCTGATCGGCGGAATTGTCGCCTTATGGGTGACAGGGGAATATGTGAGTGTGCCGGCTTCGGTCGGGTTTATCAATCTGTTCGGCGTGGCCGTGTTGAACGGCATCGTGTTGGTGTCCTATATGAATTCGCTTCGCCAGCAGACGGGAATGGACATTCAGCAGGCGGTGCTGTCCGGCTGTGTCATGCGCCTCCGGCCCGTCTTGATGACGGCGTTGGTCGCATTACTGGGATTGGTGCCGCTCGCTCTTTCCAATGGGATCGGATCGGAAGTTCAACGGCCCTTGGCTGTCGTGGTGATCGGTGGACTCGTCAGTTCGACGTTCCTGACGCTTGTGGTACTGCCGGTGCTCTACAAGTGGATCGAAGAACAATCTGTCGTCCCGGGTCTTTCAAAGAGCATCACACACGATAATTGATTAATGGGGTAGAGCGGCGCGAACCGCCCCGTCGTCGCGTGTATGAAACACAACATGGAAGCGCAGGGTCGGATGGTCGCCGAACGGTGAAGCCGATGACGCTGCTACAAACTGCGGAAAAGCCATCCCAGCCCAGCGGAACTTCGATGGTCGACGTTCCAGATTTTCGAAACTCAACCCCCGAACGTCGAACTTCGAATCGTGCCGTTCTTGCACGTCTCGCGCTTCACGCACTATGGGTTGTGGTGCCGGCGGACTTTTCAATATCCTGGTAAGAGACGGTTGACCGTATACACAGAGGGGTCTGCGGATGTCGGAACATCAGGTTGAGCCCCACGTGTTTGTCATCATCGGTGCGACCGGCGACCTGACGCATCGAAAGCTCCTGCCCGCGCTGTATCATTTGCGAGACCAAGGAGTCCTGGAAACACGCAACACGTTGATCGTCGGCGCTGCGTTGCCCGAGATGAGTGGAGAGGCGTTTCGGCTCTGGGCCTTCGAAGGCCTGAAGCAAGCGGGTTGGCACAATGAAACAGAATTGCGCCTCTGGTGCGGGGAGTGCCTCCATTACCAGACCCTGCATGAAGGGAGGCCAAAAGATTATGAAGCGTTGGCCGCATACATCCGACGGTTGGAGCGTACGCACAGTATGCCGGAGAACCGGGTGTTTTATCTGGCGTTGCCACCGGACACCGTGCCAGACGCGATGGAACGATTGGACGAAGCGGGACTCCTTAAGAGTCGCGGATGGGTTCGCGTCGTGTTCGAAAAACCATTTGGCCGCGACTTTCAGTCGGCGCGCCGCTTGAACACGACACTGCATCGCTATATCGAGGAATCTCAGATCTACCGCATCGATCATTACCTCGGCAAAGAAACCGTGCAGAATCTTCTGGCGTTCCGCTTCGCGAACCCGATTTTTGAGTCGCTCTGGAATCGCGACACCATCGAGAACGTTCAGATCACCGTTGCCGAAGATCTCGGTGTCGAGCATCGCGGGGCTTACTACCAGCAGGCCGGCGCACTTCGCGACATGGTGCAGAACCATCTGACCCAACTCATGACGGTCGTGGCGATGGAAGTGCCGGTGTCCTTCGATGCAACTGCGATCCAGAACGAAAAGCAAAAAGTACTCCATTCCATTGCGCCGATCGCAGACCAAGACGTCGTCTTTGGCCAGTATGCGTCCTGGGAGATAGCCGGCCAAACGATTCGAGGCTATCGTGAGGAACAAGGGGTTCCGACGGATTCGACCACGGAGACGTATGTTGCTCTGAAAGCCGAGATTCACAATTGGCGATGGAAAGGCGTGCCCTTCTATCTGAGGACGGGCAAACGCTTTCCGCGCAAACTGACCCAGATTGCGGTGACTTTTCGTGAGGCCCCCACCCAAGTGTTTCGGTCCCTCGATCCCGGCAGCATTCCGCCCAACATGCTGCTGATCACGCTTCAGCCTAGTGAAGGGTTCTCGCTCTGCTTCTCCGTAAAGAGTCCGGGGAGGCCGTTCCGGCTCAGTGACCGTGCGCTGCAGTTCGATTATGAAACAGCATTTGGCCGACTCCCCGAAGCCTACGAGACGCTGCTCAGCGATGTCATGATCGGCGATCAGACTCTTTTCGTCAGCGCGGAATTCACCGAAACGGCGTGGCGTCTCTATGCCCCTCTGTTGACTGGCGGGAAATCCGTTCATTCCTACACCGCTGGAAGTTGGGGGCCAAGCGAAGCGGATGCGCTGCTGGAAAAGAATGGACATCGGTGGGCATTGGGGTGGTAGGGGAGGGGAGGGAGTAGCCAGGTGCCCTTCTTGCTCGCAGAGCGCCCACGATAAAACTGTGGTCGCTCGATGCGCGCAGTAAAGGGCAGCCTCGGCCACTCCCTCTATAAATGGTGTAGGGAAGTAGAAGGTGCTCGTTCGACGCGTGCAGTAAGGGTGTGGCGCAAGGGTGTGAAGGGCTTTCGTTGCCCCCGGAGCAGAGGAAGGGATGGAGACTGAATGATCTTCTGTGCTCGCGCAACGCGCGGCCTCCGAAGGGTGGGAGGGGGAACAGCCAGACCATCCTTCTTGCTCGCCGAGGCCGCACGATCAGAATGTGCTCCCTCGATGCGCGCAGTGAAGGATAGTCTGACTGCTCCCCAGAGGGCAAAGCGGGAGAAATCGGAAAGCCACCGCAACCCCGAGAAATTATGAACGCAATGAAGGAAGCATGTTATGCGATCCGTATAAGAACCCGTAATGCATGATTCCACAGTCGCATCGCCTTGAAACGACAACGACAATGGCATTATGCTCGGAACATTCGGTGGCGTGTTATACGGACAGAAATCGGCAAATTCGCTCTTATGCGGATCGGCCTAAACGTTGTTAGGCGCAAGTAGCTCAGGCGGAGGTTACGAGTATGAGCAAGAGTTCTGGCAAGAGGACGAGCGAAGAAATCGGAATGGAAGTTATTGGCGCCATGGACAGAGAGTTCCATGAGCAGCCAGATCGGGTCGTAGCGATTGTTGGGGCCGCATACTTGGATTCCACGCTCGACTCGCTTCTTCGAGCGGTACTCATTGATTCGCAGGATGATGTAGAGAAATTACTGGGACCGAACGGAGCGTTGGGTGCCAATGGAGCGCGATGTCAACTTGCCTACTGTTTGGGGCTAATTACGCGCGATCAATTCGACGACTTGAAGACGGTTGCGAAGATCAGGAACAAGTTCGGCCACGATTTCAACGTAACAGCTTTTGATGTGCCGCCAGTGCGTGATTACTGTGCCTCGCTGAAGAATCCCGGGCTATTCGCTGCGATGCCTGGCCAGCTTTTCCCCGATGATGTCGCCAAGCAAATGACCGAGTATGTAAAGGGGATCACCGCGACACCGCGCGAACAGTTCAGGATGTCAGTGATGGGGTTGTTCGGTTCGCTACTAAGGCGAGTCCACTATGTTCGCCGCGAAGACCATAAATGGTTTTCCTACGACCCCGATTCACTAAGGGGACCGTCTACCAAATGATGTATCGCCTAACTCTAGGTGGAACGGACGGGCCGCCAAGCACATTGCCTTGTTACACACCCCGCGTGCTGGCCCGCCGTTCACCACGACGTTAGGTATCAACAAATGCGTTTGACGCTTCACTACAGAGGAACGCTTCGATCAAACGGAGGGACGGAACATAAACATGTACTCCGTCAGATGTTCCATAGTCAGCTGAAGACGCTATGGAACCAAAAGCCTTTGAATGAACAGTCGAAATTGCTTCAGCCAAGAAATCCCGACTGTAGCGGAGATTACTCCCTCCTTCGATCGCTGGGCGCGTTCACATTTGTTCCCCTGATAAACGAAGAAATGAATGTTGTCGCTGAGCTTTCCGTTGTGCTCCTTCGACCTGAACCGCCCGGAGGGCTAATTACACAAGGCGGAGATATCGACAACCGGCTTAAGACACTCTTCGACGCACTAACGATGCCTCGTCACCAGAATTCTCTTCCACCGGGTACAGCCCCGGAGCCTGACCAAACACCTTTTTTCTGTTTATTGGAAGACGATAATTTAGTTATTTCCGTTTCAGTACGTACCGAACAACTTTTGGAGCCCATTGCCGACCCATCTATCGTCGACGCATCGATCTATATACGAACGCGCGTTACCAGAAGAACTATGGGAAATTACCCTTTCGGTTAGACAGCCCAAAATGCGCCTCAATCGAAAGCTACCTAACACGTCATTCAACCGGACCTCAGTCCCGCTGGCGCGGGCCCTCGGCCGGTTAACTCTGCGTTAGCCAGAGCAACGGGGAGAGTAATGGCATTCTCAAAGGTTTTTGAACGCGAGCTAAACAGTCTGTTTCATGAGCGTACAGATTGGTTGAGGCGCAAGCTTGGCGCCCAAGGAGCCGGTAAGCCACCCCAGTTTGGCCGAAAGAAGGTCAATGCTGGAATTAGCGAACTTCAGACAATCGCCTCTGATGCATTGGCGCACAAGCTGGCCAAGACGGAGTTTAATGAGCATGTTGCCGCAAGAAAAAATTACCACGTCAAAGGTCGAGGCTCTGAAAACAAGAAAAACAAATTCGAAAAATGGTTCTCTGCTCGCTTCCAAAAAAGAGAGGGGCTGATTTATGCATTTTGGGGGAATCACAAGAAATGCATCTACATTGGTCGAACCGGATCACACGGTAGTAGACCATCCTCCCATTTTGAAAAGTTCTGGTTCTCAGGCGTCAAAAGAGTCACGATCTTTCCGATAAAGAGGCAAAGTCATATTCCAAAATTAGAGTGTCTGGCCATTCATCGCTTTCAGCCGACGCGCAACAAGAACAAGGCTGCTATAAAAAAATGGACTAAGGCATGCCCGCTTTGCACAACGCATAAGCATATTGAAAACGAACTGCGCGATATCTTCAGGTTTAGATGAGCAATGGCTAACAAGCGGCTTCAAGACGACCGCAAAATCGCTACGCGCTTTTGTTCCCTCTCGCTGGTCGGCGGCGCTTGAGCCACAGCGTTCGGCTGCCTGACGGATGGAAAGAGGGAAAGAGCCATCCTGCCGCGCGGCCTCGACTGCCGTGAGTTCCTGTTCAATCAGCGTTGCTGGTGTCATTAGACGAGATTTTTCCGATGGAAGAGTCTCTGCGCAGTGAGCCTTGGCCATTGTGATCAATTGAAGATAAGATCCACA
The DNA here is from genome assembly GCA_965233025.1 of uncultured bacterium. GTDB lineage: Bacteria > Nitrospirota > Nitrospiria > Nitrospirales > Nitrospiraceae > Palsa-1315. Next base: position 4,775 of record CBDDRH010000014.1, on the reverse strand, counting down.
AGTTGTCGCCGCAAACTCGGGAGGGTTCGCGGGTAACTGGATATTGGGAAGGGAGCGTAAAGAAGATATGTCAGGTAACGTGATCAGAGGAAACCGAACACGGGCAGCGTTGCAGAAGAAGGCAACGTCTGCGCGTCGGGCAAAGAGGCCCAAGGCGACATCCGCTGCGGTCCTGGTCCTGTACGGCTCCACGGTGCTTCGCCGAAGGAAGTCTGCCGAGACCTTGGCCGCATCCCTAGGCGTAGAGTTGTTCAGGGTAGATTTGTCGGCGGTGGTGAGTCAATACATCGGTGAGACGGAGAAGAATCTGAACGACGTATTTGATAAGGCGGAAGCCGGTGGCGCGATCCTCTTCTTCGATGAGGCAGATGCGTTGTTCGGGGCGCGGGATACAGTCAACGATGCCCATGACCGATACGCGACTGCAGAGACGGCCCATTTTCTCCAGCGCATTGAGAGTCACAGCGGAATTGTCATCCTCACGACCGATGGGAAACAACGTATCGAGCAAGGCTTTTCTCCCCAGACGAAGGTGGTCGTCATGGTGGGGATGACGGGAACTCGGCGGATGAAGAAAAAGTAAACGTGGGGGATTCCAGCAGGACAAACAGACTAGAACCTATCTCAAAATTATCCTTCTGACTTCTCGGCTCGCTATCTGTTCCCCTCCTTCGTAAGGAGGGGTAAGGGGAGGTCGAAGTTCTGGTCGACCATCATGGCCATGTTCCGCCAGCATGAGCAGTAGTGGTCAGCCAAGACTCTACCCCACCTTACCTCCCCTTACAAAGGGGAGGAACAGGAGGAGGCAATTTTGAGATAGGTTCTAGGCGAGACCGGCGAGACGTCAAGGGGATGATGTGTTGGAAGGAGCAGCCGTGTGTAGCGGTCGATTCGCACTGCTCATGAAAACTGCGGGCTACGCGCGAGTTCGGCGTTTCTGATTCCCATATGCCAACCATGCGCCGGCCGTTGCGCCGAAGATAATGCTCAGCATGTCCAGAATATGTTTATACCAGCCGTCCGGAGTGAGGCCGGGGTCTGTAGTTGCAGCTTGAAACAAGACGAAGCCTAAGAGGCCTACGGCAGCGACGGATACAAGAGAGGCGGCAATGATTGCGACCTGCTTGTGATAGTTCGGTGCGAGGTAAATGATCACTCCCACGAGGGAAGCCGCGGCAATCGTCCTTGTGATGAAGATAATGTATGTGCCGATGATGAGTACCCCGTCCATATCCGGCGCTTCCCAAAACTCATCGACACGGTCAAATCCATGGATAATGCCGAATGCTATCCCAATGGAATGGTTTGCGGCGAACCACAGCAGGATACCTGCAGGAACTGCGATGGCCCATCGAAGTATATTGATGGCTACGTTGTTGTGCACAATAGATGAAGCGGCCACGTGAATGATCTATCGGCTCTCTTCGCAGAGAGCGTTTCCGGCGTAAGGCCGTTGCGCCGGCATTCATGAATACCCCGGCTCAGCCCCTATCATATAGCTGGTACAAATCGAGAACGCAATGAGAACGATGCATCTTGTAGGTGCCGCTGCTCTACGAGAGCTGAAAATGTTCTGAATGACACGAGGGGTCTAACCAGGTTCAGATCGTGCCAGCGTATTATCCGCTCCTTCCTGGGTCCCATGGTGCGCGCATCACACGCGGATGGATAGCGCATGTTCCTTTTCCCGCTTACCCGGTGTTTCCAAGCTGGTGCGGCCGAGTGTGCCGTCGCGGTAGTCCGACAAGAGTATCCTCGCTGCTTTATCTCGATCTATCCCTCCGCCGCTTCTGGTCGACAAGCAGCCACGCTTTCTACCGATGGCATCGATGACGCCCGGACTCGTCAGACCCTCCACCGCAAAGCCGTAGCGGTCTGTGAGCCGGGCAGGATAGCGCGCAAGCAGGATGGCGGCGAGAAATTCGGCGACCACTTCGTCATCGACGACCGTGTGGCCCACAGCGTTGATTGTCGCGAGCAGGAGGCCCACGTGAGGGTCTTCGATGGTCCCCCATAACAGTCCTGGTGAGTCGGTGATGGCCATGCGGTCGTTCAGTTTGTGACGTTGTTGGACTTTGGTCACGGCGGGCTCGTCGCCCACGCGTGCGACGCGACGGTTGAGAAGCCGGTTCATCAGAGTCGATTTCCCGACGTTGGGGACCCCCATGATCAGCATGCGCAGCGGCTTCGCGCTGCTGTTGCGATGGGGGGCGAGCGGTTGACAGAGCTGAGGCACCTTGGCGGCATCCCCCGCATGATGACAAGAAAGGGCCACAGCACTGACGCCCGGTTGTCGGTTATACAGGTCGAGCCAAGCCTGAGTGACGGCGGGATCAGCGAGATCGGCTTTGTTGAGAACTTTCAGGCTTGGACGCTGGCGGGTCAGGCGCAGTTCCTCGATCAGTGGATTGCCGCTGGCGTTCGGTATGCGTGCATCCAGCACTTCAACGACGACATCGATCACCGCCATCGTCTTGGCGGCTTCTTTGCGCGCTGTATTCATGTGACCCGGGAACCACTGAATGGACATAAGAGGACAGGCTTTCCAATAAAAATGAATTGTACTTTACCAGGACAGGGAAAGGGCCACCAGGGTAAGAAGACCGTTTTTTGGTTTATTTGGTCTGTCTTGTTTGTTTGGTTGAATGGAACTAACCAGATGAACCAAATTAACCAGATAGACCAAACAAACCAGAGCAACCGGTCTGCCGCTATCGAAGGAGTTCGCGGCCATGGGGGGCGGTGAAATCCTGGTCTGGACCAAGGGGGACGATACGGGTCGGATTGATGTCGTCGTGGGTGATGTAGTAATGCCGCTTGATGTGGTCGAAGTTCACGGTGTCGGCGATGCCGTCGGTCTGATAGAGGTCTTTCAGATAGTCGAAGAGGTTGGGGTAGTCGATGATCCGCCGGAGGTTGCACTTGAAGTGGCCGTGGTAGACGGCGTCGAAGCGTACGAGGGTGACGAACAAACGCCAATCTGTTTCGACGAATTGTGAGCCGAAGAGATAGCGTTGGCGCGCCAGCCGCGCTTCGAGTTGATCGAGGGTCTCGAAGAGGCGCCACACGGCTCGTTCATAGGCCTGCTGCGATGTGGCGAATCCCGCGCGATAGACCCCGTCGTTCACGTTCTCGTAGATGAAGGTATTGAGGTCGTCGATCTCCTTCCTGATTCCATCCTGATACAGATCGATTGTACTCTCGGTGAATCGATTGAACTCGCCGTTGAACATGCGCATGAGGTCATCGTCGGAATTGGTGACGATGCGTTTGGTTACCGTGTCCCACAACACAGGGACGGTGAACCGTCCCTGATAGTTCGGATCGGTGGTCTTGTAGGCCTGACTGAGGAACTGAAAGCCGTTGATGGGATCGAAGGAATGCCCCGGCCCTTCGCGGAAGGCCCAGCCTCGCTCGTCGCGGATTGGATCCACGACCGTCATGCCGATCACGTTTTCGAGTTTCTTGAGCTTCCGCACAATGATCGTTCGATGTGCCCAGGGGCAGGCCCAGGAGACATACAGATGGTAGCGGCCGCTCGCCGCAGGATAGCCGGAACTACCATTTGCGGTCACCCAGCCGGTAAAGGCATCCGGCTGCCTGGTGAAGGCACCGTCGACGCTCTGCTCGTCTGGAAATTGTGCCTGGATGGTCATTGCCGGGCTCCTACTTTTCTCTACCGTACCATATTGAGGTGCGAACAGGTGGAGCAACATGGGTGCCATTCTCAGGAGAGTGAAACGCGCAAGCTTGAAGGGACCATTTGTGAGTCTTGTCGTCCGATGCGCGTCTGTGTAGATTGACTGAGACAATTTTGAAAAGTAGAATGTTCAAGTATTCTCTGTCGGGGAACGACGGGTCATCAGCCAAGAGCATATCCGGCAAGGGATGGTACGCTGCAGGGTTTACTCAGCTGGTTCAAACAAGGAGGTCGTTGTGATGCATGTGATGGGACGTATCGGGTTCATGGGATTAGGGGTCGCGTTAGCAGGCTGTCTGAGTGTGGCGCCAGTCTTCGCAGGAGATAAACCAGCTAAAGCGCCAGTCGAGGATGGGTCGAAGGTGGTGATTACGTCTCCCAAGGACGGGGATAAGGTCAGCGACACCTTCGAGGTGAAGTACGACTTGACCAAGGGCTCCCAGGCAACGCATGTCCATGCGTACGTGGATGGAGAGTATCAGAAGGGTTTCTCCGGGGAGATTAAGAGCTTGAGCAGAGGGACGCATACGGTTACCATCACCGGCGCCACCAAGGATCACGATCCTGTCACGGCCACCCATTCCGTCACCATCGACGTGCAATAGGACTAGGACAGATTCCGAGGACCTGCCAGCTTCTCGGCCACCAGGGCCTCTTTCACTAGAGGCCTTGGTGCGCTCCGGGTTTCACAAGCGGCTTCCAACCTCTCACCTGTACGGCCTCACGTAATTTCTAGAGCGCCTGATCCTTTGCTCGAAGGTCCATTGCTGTCTTCCCTCACGATCGTTAGGAACAGAGTTCCTCGGGTTTCCCTCATCCGATTTTTAAGTGGAGCACAACAAATGGGAGGTGGAGGAGAGAAACAAAGACTCGGCATCGGTGGTGCTGCCCAGGAAAGGGGTGGACAGACCAGGAGAACGTTACGGCATCGGTTTGGGAGGCGACTGCGGATTGAGCTGCGGGCCAGATCGACCGTCATTCGATGGTGGGATTCCGATCTTCAACATTCGCGTCAGCCATGGAATGGCCGTTCCCTGCATGACGACGGAGGTGAGCGCAATAAAGAATACCAGGT
>CBDDRH010000013.1:0-2998 GCA_965233025.1 uncultured bacterium | reverse complement strand
CAACTGCGCACCATCGCCGAGGGTGTGGAGACGGCAGAGCAGCTGGAATTTCTGCGTAGCAAGGGATGTGACGAAATCCAGGGGTATTATTTCAGCAAGCCCTTGCCGGCACAGGAAGTGGAAGCGCTGTTGCGGGCTCATAACGACCGTAACGGTTGATTCTTTATTGCGCCTGCCCCCAATGCCGTTACAATGACATCCTTTTCAGCCCGGGTGGCGAAATTGGTAGACGCAAGGGACTTAAAATCCCTCGGTGGCAACACCGTGCCGGTTCGACCCCGGCCCCGGGCACCACTATTGAAAATCAACCTCTTACAACTTCCGGCCACTTCTTCCTACTTTTCACATAAAAACAGCAGTTTATAAAGTTATCCGCACTTTCTCTATTCAGCATTTCCCCTCATTTTCCGACTTATTGTATGATCTGTTTACGCCAAATCTACGCCATTGGCGTAAATCAAGGGGATCGTACATGGCAGCATTCAGAAAGCGGAACGGCGGTTGGCGTGCGGAAGTTTGCATTAAAGGCATGCGCACATCGGCGACGTTCACCACCAAGCTGGAGGCCCAGGCCTGGGCGGCACAAGAAGAGACCAAGTTGCGGGAAGACTCGGCCGGGAAGGTGCCGAATAAGCCGTTCCGCGACCTACTCGATCGTTACGGTCGTGAGGTCAGTACGAAGAAGCGTGGTGTTGTCCGGGAGCAGAGGATGATCAACGTCATTCTCCGCGATCCAATCGCTGACGTGTCGTTGCGCATGCTCGCGCCGACGGATATCGCCGCCTGGCGTGACCGCCGCTTGAAGAAGGTCTCCGGCTCAACCGTGGAACGGGAGATGACGATTCTTTCGCATGCCTGTTCGGTAGCGCGGCGCGAGTGGGGATGGTTGCGCGTCAATCCGGTCAGCGATGTGAGGCGGCCACCGCCCACGGCGGCGCGTACCCGGCGGCCGACCTCGGATGAGACAGAGAAACTACTGCATGCGCTGGGCTATTCGCGGGAAACGCCACCGGATACAGCATCGGCGCGCGTCGGCGCGGCCTATCTCTTTGCGATCGAGACGGCGATGCGCGCGGGCGAGATCTGTAGCCTGGAATGGCAGCATGTCAACGATCGGCATGTGCATTTGCCGCTGACGAAGAATGGCTATGCGCGGGACGTACCGTTGTCCGCCGAGGCGCGTCGTATTATCAAACAACTGAAACCCTTGACCCGCGATGACGACACGGTGTTCTGTGTTCAGACGGCCAGCCTGGACGCGCTGTTCCGCAAGGCAAAAGCACGCACGCTCATTGAAGACCTGCATTTTCACGACACGCGTCGCGAGGCATTGACGCGGATGTCGAAGATTTTTGATGTGATGGAGCTGGCCCGGATCAGCGGGCACCGCGATCTTCGGGTGCTGCAGAATGTCTATTACGCACCATCGGTGAAAGATCTGTCCGATAAGCTCGACTAGGCGACCCGATTCTCCTGGTGTTTCTCAGTCCAGGCGATCACTTCCTTGGCCTTCCACAAGGGCTGCCCACGGCGTTTACTGCCGGCGACCGGCAACCTGATGGCCTGGGGAAACCCGGGGAGGGCAGTGATGCGGTCACGAACGACCGCTTCGGAGCGCTTCAAATAAGCGGCAATTTCTTTCACAGACCATAAGTCCACTGTAATCGGGATGCGCGGGGATAGGTTGTTGATCGCATCCAGGAGCATTTCGATCTGATTCATACTTGTGCCATGGCTTCATCGTTTTTGATGCAATGATTGTATTGGCCTGGCCGCAAGGGAATTAGCTTGAAACCCCGCATCCAGCAGCGGCCTTTCCGCGTATTTTCCGCTATATGCCGTCATTCCACGACCTTGTTCACATTTGAGGGGCTTACCGCGCACAGGGTGATGAAACAAGTATGAAAGCGGTTCTACCGGGACGTGCTTTCGGAAACGTTCATTTCTGTCCAGACCACTAACATCCGCAGGGAAGAAGTTCATGAAGGAGAAAGTGGTGAAAATCGAACTTTCCAGCGTCAACCAGCAGTATTTTAGCTATGTTCGCGGCATCGCATGTAAAGATCCCTCTATCGCGTCACTTCTGCTGGCAATGCCACCCGAACTGGCTGACCTATAGGGTGCTGCAAATGGCTATCCCAGACTCTAGTGCCATGCAGGAGCCGGGCACTCGTGACGCGGCCACGCCGGTAAAGCTGGATGTGCGTCGTATCAAGCCCTATGAACGCAATCCGCGTCGCAGCGAGAATCCGGAATACGACCGCATCAAGGCCTCGATTCGCGCCGATGGCATGGATCAGCCCTTGGTGGTCACTTGTCGACCCGGCGAAACAGACTACATCGTCGGCGCCGGTGGCAACACGCGATTGCACATCCTGCAGGCGTTGTACCAGGAAACGGGCGACGAGCGATTCCAGTGGGTTGATTGTCTGTCCAGACCGTGGCGTGAAGAGTCGGATGTGCTGCTGGCACATTTAAGGGAAAACGATCTGCGTGGTGGCTTGAGTTTCATCGACAAGGCCCGGGCCGTCTTCGAGGCCAAGCAACTGCTCGAAGCGGAAATGGGCATCGACAATCTTTCGCAGCGGCGCCTCGAAACGCTACTCCGAGACCGCGGCTACAGTCTGAGCCACGGCCTGATCTCACAGATGGGCTATGCGGCTCACACCTTGTTCCCGGTTATCCCCCGGGCGCTGCAGTCGGGCCTCGGGCGACCTCAGGTGGAGCGCATTCGCGCCCTGGATAAGGCTGCGCGCGCCATCTGGAAGAAACGCGACATGGGTGACGATGAAGCCTTCGATGCGGTATTCGTGGCATTGTGCGAACGATACGACGGTCCCGAGTGGGATCTCGAACAGCTGCGCGGCGCCATCGAGACGGAGATCGCGGAAGCGCTCGAGGTGAGCATCCAGGCCGTTCGTATCGAACTGGATGCACGCCTTCTGGGACGTGAGCTCGAAATTCCAGTCGTCGATGACGACGATGCTGATGCATCCGA
>CBDDRH010000012.1:0-5951 GCA_965233025.1 uncultured bacterium | reverse complement strand
CCCGGTCCGAACACGCTCACCGTCGTTGCGACCACGCCGTCCGGATTGACGGCGCAGCATGCCATCACCGTGAATCTCAATCGCGCCACGCCCGATCCATTGACCATCACCGCCGAGCCACAGAGCGGCGTCGGGCCGCTGCCCACCCGATTCACCGTCAGTCTCGCCACCCCCGCCATCAATCGCATTCAAGCGGACTACAACGGCGACGGGGCGGCGGACTTCACAACCACCGATCCCAATGCACTGATCGAGTACATCTACACCCATCCCGGCGTCTACCATGCCAAGCTGATTGTCACCGATGCCCAGAATGGCACCCGCAGCCAAACAGTCGCAATCGTGGTACACGACGCCGCGCAGATGGATCAGCTCTTTACGGCGCTGTGGGATGGGATGAATGGCGCGCTCGTTGCCGGCGACGTAAACGGTGCGACCGGTTACTTGAACGAAAGCGCAAAACGAAAGTACCAGCCGGTATTCCAAGCGTTGCTCCCGCACATGCCGCAGATCATCAGCTCGTATTCGCCACTCAAGCGGCTCTCGATCTCGGAGACCATCGGCGAGTATGCCATCGTACGTCCATACAATGGGCAGAATCGCGTCTATCTCATCTATTTCTTGAAAGACGAGGATGGGGTATGGCGGGTGGAGGGGATGTGAGAGGACACATTATGAGGGGAATCACTGCGCTGTTTTCGCTATCGATGATCGATACAGGCCAGTAACGGCAGGCATGGAGGGTCAAAGTGCTTGTGCTACGTATATCCGCTCGGTTCTTGGGAATTCCGCCTCACATGGGGCTCAAAATTTATCGCGGCGTAAGGAGCCGTACATCGTGAATCCATCCATGTCTCGAGTGATAAATCTTACTGCTGCTATAGCTCTTGCGCTTTGGGCGTTTGTTGTTTTGAGCGCCTTACTTCAGATCGGGGTGAGCATGATGGGACTTGCTGTCATCGCGTCACTCCTTAGTCTCGTTCCCCTTTTCGGGCTCCATCGCGCGACTAACAAGACAAAACGGATCCTACCGTTGACCGCAATCGTCGTCTCGATGGCTTTTTGGATCCTGATGTTCTTCGCTTTCATGGTCGGCGTGCATTAGAGACGCAAGACAATGGTACAAGGTGCGATCCGCAGCTTCATGCTTTCCTTCATATCGGCCATGTTCGTTGACATGGGCGGTTACCCAAGCAAGTACACAGCCGAAGCTATGGAGGTTTGGATCGCAAACGCTGATACCAAGCAACCCCCCGAAGATGTCATCGTTATCACCAGTGCTCTCGCCAATAATCTCGGCAGGAGACCGATATGAAACATTCAATTCGTATACTGATGTTGGGTTATGCTCTGGTTGGACTCCCCGCCTGCGCCAGCCCTTACCCCAGCCACTACTCCGCTGAAGCCATCGAAGCCAAGGTCATTGACGCCGACACGAAAAAACCTATTGAAGGTGTCATCGTCACCGCCAACTGGCAACTGCTAGGAGGCATGGAAGGCAGCCTCCCCATAGGACAAATGCAAGTCATGGAAACCCAGACGGGCTCCGACGGCGTATTCCGATTCCCCGCCTGGGGCCCCTTAAAGCGCCCCAAAGGTTACCTGCGCGAGGACGACCCGCAGCTGCTCCTCTTCAAGCCCGGTTACGAGTACAAGCGCCTCGCGAGCGAGATCAGCTCCAAGATCAATCACGATTCCGTGCGGCGGTCTATCTGGAATGGGAAGACGATTGAGATAAAACGGTTTAGAGGGACGCCTAAGGAATACGCTGAGCATTTGTCATTTCTGAAAACCCGCTTAGGGTTTGCCTACAACGGTGATAACTGTGAATGGAAGCAAGTTCCTCGCATGCTCCTTGTTCAGCACAAAGAAATGCTTCGTTTGGACGAAAAACAAATTTTTAATACTTTGCAGTCAGTCGAAATGGTATCTGGACAAAAAAAATGTGGTTCCGCCCAGGAATTCTTTCGGAGCTATCTACAATGAGAAAACTCTGTTTGGCGATTGGGTCTTGCGCGTTGCTAAATGTCTCTTGGGCCTACGAGCTTCAAACTCACGAAGATATGTCTGAAAAGGCAGTAGAACTCTCGGTCTTGATCAAGGAGAAGAAAGTCCTGTCGGATATGGGAATAAAAGATATTAAGCAAGCATTCCCAAATTCTCAGGGCGATGAAAAAGACATCATTGAATTGGTTCGTAACGGTGCCCGCTTCGAAGACGGCCTCACCCCCTGTGATAGCCGCCCGCGTAACCACTTCTACGACCCCCGTACCAGCGCCGACCTGCGCCGCGGGTTGATTACCGGCAAACCTTCGCCCGACTGGGCCCTCGAAGACAACGGCGACATCAACGACCAGGAATACTCCTACAAGAATGCCCGGCAGTATTTATATGATGCGCTGACAAAGAGCAGTCAGGCCGAGCGCGACAAGAACTTCGGTCTCACCTTCCAATCCTTGGGCCACGTCATTCATCACGTTCAAGACATGGCCCAACCCCAGCACGTCCGAAACGATATCCACCTCAACTTCGGCGAATGCTGGTTGAAGCAAATTTTTGGTGCCCTCGAAAACCCGAGCCTCTATGAACAGTGGACCCGGGCGCGTGGCAACCTCCCCTTCACCGACCCCAACTACAACCAAGGCAAGCCGGTCATTTTCTCCACTCAGCGGGGCTTCTGGTCCGGTGCGGATCAAAAGGGTCTCGCCCAGTTTACCCACCGCAACTTTGTTTCCGCCGGCACGAACTACCAACTGTTCAACGGCCTGCCTGCCCCGAACGCGACCTATCCGCAGCCGGTACCGATAGCGGGCCAGTCGATCCACATCCGCGACTTGCTCGCGGAGGAGGGTGGAACCACGGATCTCGACGGCTACGTCGACTTCATCGCCAACACCGTGATCGATCCGATTGTCGGCGACAAACCTAACCCTCGTTCCGCCTCCGTGTCGATCTTCGACCAGGACCTCAAGACCTATAACAAAACCATCACCTACGATACCGATCCCTTCGACCCCAACTTCAACATCGAAGTGACTGTCGACCGAATACCGACACTAAATCGTTTTAACTTCAGGGCCGCTCATGAGTTTCTCATTCCCCGCGCCGTCGCTTACAGCGTAGGACTGATCGATTATTTCTTTCGCGGCCGGCTGGAGGGAGAGGATGTCGAGTTTTCGGATACCGGTATCCGGCTCAAAGTCAAAAACGCCATCGATGCCCAAAAAACGCCAGCCTGGAGTGGGGAGGTGCTCTACGCCAACACGGCAAGCGGGGCCGGTACCTTGATCATCTCCTATGACTACAAGGACGCCACTGGTGCGACGCGCTACGGCACTTCGCTGCCTGTCAACATGACCGCCGGGGATGATATTGGTCTGGGGCAGGTTTCAAAGAATGTCTACTCATTTGCTTTATCGATCCCGCAGGGCGCGACAGAAGTGAGATATCGTCTAGTATTCCGCGGGAGGCTGGGACAGGAGGACGATGCTGTCGTGGTCGGCATGATCGAGCCGGTCTCGGGCTTCCTTGTTACCCCCAATTACCTCCCGGCCGACGGGATTGCGGGGCCGAGAATGATTTATAAAAGCGGTGGGCAGTGGAAACTGAGCACCGAGCCCGGTCTCCAGGCTGGTAACATCGATTGGAAGGGAGGATACAAGGATGGAAAGGCGACGCGAGTGTTGACTTGGTGGGGCCCTCGGTCGCGGTATTTTCACGATACTTCGCTCGAAGGGCGATTTCGAAATCAGATTTACAAGGACGGGCGGGTATTTGCGGTGGCGCCCGGTCTTGTCTTTGGCGCGGCGGTTACCAGAGATGCAAATGGTAAGGAGTGGCTACTGGCGGTTACCTTGATGAACGGAGAAGCGCTGCTTAGGCGGCCATTTGTCAGAAGTGATTCGGCCGCGATGTACGACCCGATCTTGGCGCCCGACGGTTGGCAGCTCGTTGCCAAGCTAGCGAACGTACCAGGTGTCGGAAACGGTGAGACGCCTTGGTTCTTTAATGGAAGCGGCACCGAGGCACAGACGGTGCGCAGGCGAACAAGACTCGAGGGTACGATAAACAATCTTCTTGTCGTCTACGACGGACTGGAGCGGCTCAAGATAGACGTCGACATCAACGCGTCATCGGCGCGCCGGTATAGCTTGGGAAATTTCGACGGCTTTACTGTGACCCGAGAAGTTCATATCAAGCCCGACCCTTCATGTTATGGTCGAATAGAATGGGAGTACCCGGCGTTTGAGATACGGAGAATTAGACGTGCGGGACGCTATGTGATAGCTGCTGACTATAGGGAAGACGTGGAAGTGCTGGCGGTACTTTCTGAGACACGCACCGAAGATTTTGCGGTTCAGGTTAACGGTGAACTCTGCCAGTCTCGACAAGCGAGTCGAGTCATCGAGGCCAAAGGCGAATTGGCTCTGGACGTTGATACTCAGCACGTCGTCCTTCGCAAGGAGGACTGGCTGGAGAACTCGCAGGAAACGAGAAAGGTGACGGCACCGTACTTCCATTGGGACATATATGAGGCAGAAATAGATAGCGAGGCAGTTCGTGATCGTGTCACGAGTACCTTGTTGTATTTAGATTTGCGTTACGGAATGGTAGTCACCAGTACTCTTTCGCAAACTATTGCAGAAACTGCCTCTGGGACGTTTGGTAGTGGACGTCACGCGACTGCGTCACTTACGGAAACTGGAAAGAACACTTACGAACTTCGTTCGAGTATTTTGGATAAGGAAATATGGTCCGCAGAACGAAGTATCACGACGACTCCGGGCTACGGATTCGGCGATGGTCAGGTCATCAAGGACCCCGCTGTGGACTACACAGAGACGACGATTGAGAAACCGGATCCAAGTCAGCTGTTTTCTATTACCTCTGCCACCTGGGCAATCGATGGATCAAAGCGGGTAGGTGCTTCTCAGGCGTACTATGTAAAAGATCCTTTCGAAGTCTATGGCGAAACAAAAATGTTTAACTACCTCTCAGAGGGAGATCTGCGGTCTCTTGTTCCAGGCGCGCCCTCCAACGCAACTTTCTACCCATTTCGCGTTGTGAAGTGAGCATCGTAGAGGCCGCCAGGCACAAGGACAGGACGCACTGCGATCGTGTCCACAATGCGGATTAGATGAATTTATATTTCGACCCCAGTTATCGCGCGCAACGCCCAGCCAAACAGGTAAGCGATAGCGGCCGCGGAGAAGGCGGCGACGATCATCTCCGTCACCTTGGTTCGCAGGCTGATGCCGGAGAGCACCGAGACCGTGGTTGCGGTGAGCGCGAGCGCGATGCCGGCGAGCGCGACGGAGCCGACGAGGGCGCTGAGCGAGCTTCCGGCGATGAAGTACGGCAGCACGGGAAACACAACGCCGAGAAGATAAGCAAGTCCGGTATAAAGACCCGAGCGCAGCTCATTCTCGGTTGTCTCGGGCATCAGTAGGCGCGCGATGGCTTCGCGGCTGGTGCCGACGCGCTGCGCCACTTCGGCGGCGGTATCGTCCGGCACGCCGGATTCGGCGAGGCGGTCCTGGTATTCGGTGACGGCCCGCTGTGGCGCGACTTGGAACAGGATTTCCATGCGTTCGCGCAGCGCCTCGTTCACTTGCCGCTGCGAGCGTACGGAGACGAAGGCGCCGATGCCCATGGACATGGCGCCGGCGACACCGACCACCACCCCGCTCAGGCCCACCACCCGCGGGTTGCCGGCGTAGACGGCGGACAGGCCGGTGACGACGCCGAGTATCTCCACCAGCCCGTCGTTCATGCCAAGCACATAGTCGCGCACGTTGCTCAGGCCGAACTTCGACGACTCGCGCCGGAACGTCATCTCGTGTTCGATTTCATCCAGCACGATGGCGCGCAGCTGATCGCGCTCGCGCTCGCTCAAGTCGGCATGGCGCAGGCATTCGAGATACTTCGTGAACGCGCCCGACTCGCCGAGT
>CBDDRH010000011.1:0-34446 GCA_965233025.1 uncultured bacterium | reverse complement strand
CTCGCGCAAGGTATTGGCCAGCTGCGTGAGAATCTCGCGCAGCACTTCGCGTTCGCACCACTGCTGGAACCGGCGATGCACTGTCTTGTAGTTGGGGTAGCACTGGGGCAACAAGTACCACTGCGCGCCCGTGTTCAGAATCCAGAGCACCGCCTCCAAGACCGCCCGTGTCGGGATTGGCTTGCGGCCCGGACGGCTTTCTGGGATATGTTCCTCGGGAAAATGCTCCCGAATCCGTTCCCATTGATCGTCGCGCAGGCGAAGCATAGCCAAACTTATACGTACGGATGTTCATGGTGTCAACTATTTTGAGATAGGTTCTAGTCTCGGTGGGTGCGGCCCGTGATTCGGGAATCTGCCAGTCTCCTTCTCGCATCCATAACTCAACGCGTCCACCCCTTCCTGAAACCGCTCACGAACCCGCATTACTCATGTGGGCTATCGGTTCCAATCCAAAGCTTGTCCTCTAGAAGCGCTGCGTGCTAGGATTTCGGTGAGTGAGCACTTACTTACCATGAAGAAGCGAATGACACACACCACGAACGCGCAGCGGGCTTCTGCGCGAGATCGTCAAGCCAGCCTCATCGTGGCCGCCGCTTCGCTCTTCGCCGCAAAAGGGTTCAACGGCACCACCACAAAGGAAATTGCCAAGGCGGCGGGCGTGAGCGAGGCCTTGGTCTTCAAATACTTTCCGACAAAACGGACGCTCTACGCTGCAATCCTGGCAGAAAAAGTGACTGTCAACGAACTGCTTGAAGCGGTGGAGGCGGCGGCCAAGAATCACGACGACCATCGTGTATTTACGATGATTGCGAGCTATCGCATTCGCCCCGGCGTCGATTCGACGCTCTTACGACTCCTCTTGTTCAGCGCGCTCGAAGGGCATGAACTATCCGAGATGTTCTTCGGCAAGCACCACAAAGTGTTCTACGATCACCTCGCCGCCTACATTCGCACAAGGATTGCCGACGGCGCATTTCGTCCGGTCGATCCCCTTCTGGCGGCCCGCGCATTCATCGGCATGGTCGTCCATCACCGTCTGCTCCATGAGATCTTCGGAGTTCCGATGCATCAATCCCATGAGGATACGGTGGCGACCTACGTCGACCTCTTCCTCACCGGATTGATCAAGCCGCCGGGGAGGCGTTCGCGATGAATCCCCTGAAACAACATCCGATTGTCACGCTCGGAGTAATCATTTTCTTTGCAATCTCAGCCCTCGTCGTGTTTCGCCTCAGCAGTGGAGCCAAGGTCGACCCTCGCAAAACCCGTGTCATTACCGTCGCCACCGTGGCGCCGGTGAAGCAGGACATGGACATTCGGCTCACCTATACCGCCGACATCACCCCCAACCAATCAGTCAATCTGTTCTCACGGGTTGACGGCTACATCGCCAAAATCTACGTCGAAAAAGGCGACCTGGTCAAAGCCAACCAGCTTCTGATCGAGATCGATCACACGGATTACCAGCATGCCGTCCATCAGGCCAAGGCCAACCTGGCTGCGGCCAGAGCGAGAGTCGCGCAGCAGGACGCCAGTGTCCGCAACACCACCCTCACACTCAATCGAATGCAAGCCTTGATCAAAGACCAGTTTGTCTCGCAGCAGGATCTGGATAACGCCCAGGTCGCATACGACGCGGCAGCGGCTGCGCTCGACTCACTCCACGCGCAGGTCCAGCAGATGGAGGTTGCCTTGGCACAGGCCGAGACGAACCTGGCCTACTCGTATATCCGTGCGCCTTTCGCGGGCTATGTAGCCGAGCGCAACCTCGACCTCGGCTCCTATGTGAGCGGGGCAACCGCCGGCACTTCCACCATTTCGCGTGGGATTCTCACCCTCCATGAGATCCAGACGGTTCGTATTCTGATCGAGGTCGTCGAAAAAGACGTTCCGCTCATCCATGTGGGTCAAAAGGCGGAAGTTCGCGCCGAGGCCTATCCAGATCGCGCTTTCGAAGGCACGGTCACACGCGTCGTCCAAGCACTGAACCGAGCCACCCGTACGATGACGATCGAGGTGGATCTCCTCAACAAAGATCGTGTGTTGAAAGGCGGCATGTTCGCCCGGGTAGAGATCTTGGTCGGTACCCATCGAGACGCGATTCAGGTCCCCATCGACGCCGTGAGTCGATTGGAAGACTCCCAATATGTCTACATTGTGCGTGAAGGAAAGGCCCAACGGGTACCGGTGGAAATCGGAGCCCGTGACGAAAACCGGGTGGAGATCACCAAGGGATTGGACGGATCGGAACAGGTGATCGTCTCCGGGAAAGATCTCGTACACGACGGCGCCCCCGTGCAAACTCAACCACTCACTCAGTCCTAAGTGCTGAGTTGAATGCATCAATGTAAACAGCACGGAAGAGCGTCTTGGATATATCTGAAATGATCTCGTACCCGGCACTCAGCACCCAGCACTCAGCACTTCCACCATGTGGCTGACCCTTCTCGCACTTCGCAACCGCATCGGCATCCTGATGCTGGCCCTGGCTATGATGATCCTGGGTGGCACCTCCGTGCAGCGGCTACCCGTCGATCTCTTTCCGCAGATTCAAGTGCCCGTTGCCTTCGTCGGCGTCATCTATAAAGGCGCGCCGCCGCTCGACATCGAACAGAGTGTCGTCTATCCCATCGAGAAAGCCGTCAGTTCTGCCTCGAACGTCGAGCATGTCGAGTCGTTCGCAAAGCAGGGCATCGGAGCGGTGCAAATCTGGTTCAACTGGGGCGCGGACATCAACGTCGGCCAGATGGAGGTGATGCAACGCGTCACCCAAATTCTGAACAGCCTCCCTCCCGGCATCGGGCAACCCTTCATCGTCAAGTTCGACGTCTCCAATATCCCTGTCTCCCTTGTGACCGTCTCCAGCGACGATCTCGACGAACGGGCCCTGTACGACCTGGCCTCGAATACGATTGCGCCGCAAATCGAACAGATCGCAAACGTCGCCGCTGCCACCGTGGAAGGCGGGAAGATCCGTCAGATCAATATCAACCTCGATCCGGCCCTGTTGAACGCCCGTAGCCTCTCGATTCTCGATGTCGTCAACTCCGTGAAGGCAGCCAACCTCATCCTCCCCTCGGGTGACATCAAAGCCGGCAATCTGGACTACAACGTCTTCACCAACAATCAGTTCCGCACGGTCGACCCGATTCAAGACGTGATCGTGAAGGTCAACCAACAGGGCAGCCCTGTGCGCGTACGAGATGTCGGGACGGTGACCGATTCGTCTGACATTCAGACCAACATTGTCAGAACGGACGGGGCCAGAGCCGTGTACTTACGCGTCAATAAACAACCCATCGCCAACACCGTGGCGGTGGTGGATGCGCTGCGCAAGATCCTGCCGAACTTGGTCGGCCTTCCTCCCAGCGTAAAGGTCGGGATTTCCTTCGACCAATCGGTCTATATCCGCCAATCGATCAGCAACCTCATCGAACAAGCCTTGCACGGATCGCTGCTGGCAGCATTGGTGATCCTGATTTTTCTCCGTAGTGTGACGAGTACACTGATCATTTCCGTCGCCATTCCCCTTTCGATCATGGTGACGTTCATCGTGCTGTACTTCTCCGGGCAGACCCTGAACGTGTTCACGCTGGGAGGACTGGCCCTCGGGATCGGCCGCCTTGTCGACGATTCCATTGTGGAACTCGAGAACATTCAACGCCATCTCAACACTTCGTCCCGTCGCTGGGACGCGATCCTGGAAGCGGCCCGTGAGGTGGCGATGCCCATTCTTGCATCGACGGTCACCACAGTGGTCGTCTTTCTCCCGATTTTCTTCGTCGCCGGGATTGCCCGCTTGCTTCTCATTCCCCTGACCATCACGATTGCGATCTCGCTGTTCACCTCCTTTTTCGTCTCCCGCACGGTGACTCCGGCGCTCTGCTACAAATTCCTTGGACCGGAGCAGGAGTCTCACCGTTCAATGCCTGCATGGTTCAAGCGCCTGATGGATTGGAGCCGTGAACGGTACGAGTCCTTGGATAAAGGCTACGAGGAATCGCTCCGCTGGGTCTTGGTCCATCGTTGGCGCCTCATCGCCGGCATTCTGCTCCTCTTCGCCGCGTCACTCGCGCTGGCGTCCAAGATCGGCACGGAGTTTCTTCCGGTGTCGGACGAAAGCCAGTTCCGCATCGTCCTGCGCGGACCGGTCGGTCAGCGAGTGGAGAAAACCGAGCAGCAAGTGGCCGAGGTCGAACGGGCGCTGCGAGCACAGATCCCTGCCAATGAGTTGGAAACCATCGTGTCCAGTACCGGCGTGTTAGCTCAGGGCCGCTCCTCTCTATTCAATTCGAACACCGGCCCCCATACGTCGGTCATCTCCGTCCATCTCGTCACGCCGGACAAACGGACGAGAAACCAAGTGCAAATCATGAACGACGTGAGGCCTAAGGTCTTACAGCTCTTTCCGGGTGTCGCAATGTCGTTTGATCCGGGCGGGATCATCAAACGAATCACCAGCTTTGGGTCGCAGAAGTCCGTCGACGTGGAAATCTACGGTTACGATTTGGAGCGCGCGCGCGAGGTCATCCGGCAAGTCGAAAGCATGATGCACCACATACCGGGTCTGGCTGACATCGAAGTCAGCCGCGAAGAGAACTATCCAGAGGTCAACGTGGTGGTAGATCGCGAGAAGGCCGCTCTCCTTGGTATCAGCGAAACGGACGTCGCCACCGCCGTGCTCTTCTCACTCAACGGCAACGGACCAACCGACCCCATCATCTATACCGACCCTCAAAACGGGAACGAATACTTCATCAGCGTCTGGCTCGCGGAAGAGTACCGGAAGAGTCTCACAGACATCGAGAACATCGTGTTGACCACGCGAACCGGAGAACCAGTCCTCCTCAAGAACGTCGCTTCGCTCAAGCTCAATGCCGGCCCGGTAAAAATCGACCGCAAATACTTTCAGCGGGTGGTCCATCTGACCGCCAACCCTGTAGACCGTGACCTCGGCGCCATCGCCGCCGATCTGGAAGCGGGGTTAGCCAAGATCCAGCTCCCGACCGGCTTCAGTATCCGGTTAGCCGGCCAGATTCAACAACAGCGAGAAACCTTTGAGAGCCTGCTGTTTGCCACAGTCCTGGCGCTGGCGCTCGTGTACATGGTGATGGCGGCTCAGTTCAAATCGCTGATCGACCCCTTCGTCATCATGTTTTCAGTCCCGATGGGCTTCCCTGGCGTGATCCTGATCCTTTTTCTGACCGATACCACGCTCTCCACCACGTCGATGATGGGCATCATCATGATGCTGGGCATCGTAGTCTCAAACGGCGTGCTCCTGGTTGATTATACGAACGTCCTACGCCGGCGAGGGCAAGAGCTACACGACGCGGCCATCACCGCTGCCCGGACGCGCCTCCGGCCCATACTGATGACCTCTCTCGCCACCGTCCTGGGGCTGCTCCCCATGGCTATCGGCTGGGGCACCGGCGGCGAAACCAATGCCCCATTGGCGCGCACGGTCGTCGGAGGACTTAGCTTCTCGACGATCCTCACGCTCTTTCTCGTCCCCACAATCTATGTGATGTTGGAAGAACGGTTCCCTCGCCATGCGGACAAGAGACCAGAGAATGTCGACTGGATTCCGGCAGAACCGGCTGGGCGGTAGCAAGACGGTCTGTTTCGTCTGTTTTGTTTATTTGGTTGTTTGGTCTCTCTGAGTCACACAACCAAAACCAGATAGACCAGATCAACCAGATAGACGGGGTATTAGCGTTACTTGATCGTTGGAAAGAGCGCCTTCAGTTGCATCGCCAAGCCGATGTCTCCACTGATCTTGAGACGTCCGGACATGGCGACGGCTGGTCCGCTCAACTGGCCCTTCAGAATCTTTATGCAATCCTCTCCCGCCATCGAGAGCACGACGTGCGGGTCCGCATGCATTCCCTCTACGACCTGGCAGATACCATCCCGGATCGTGAGAATGTACTGTCCGCCCTGCGCGCCGCTCAGATCGAATTGGTAAACCACATCAAGATCTTCGGCGGCATCTGAATTGAGGCGATCTGGGAGAAGCTGAAGAAACTCTTTGACAGTGGTGGGGCTCATGGTTCGTGGGAAGGCGAGGGCCTCAGCAGGATGCTGAAAAAGTCCGCCAGCTTTCTGAAACGTTACGGTTCAGGCAACGGCTGAGATTGCAAGAGTTTGGTTTTCGGTCAGCATCCTGACCTCAACCTCAGCCCGCTCAGATCGATACCGGGAGCCGCTGCCCTGCGGCTCCCGGTCTCTTCCTAGTAACGGAGCGTGACCGTCGCGGCACTGCGACGCGCGCCGAAAAAGTCCTTGGAGAATGCCTCGACGACGGCAGGGTCATAGCCCTTGCAGCTGAAAATGTCGAGGTACGCGTTGTTCGTATCGTTCGCAAAATGGCCGCTGATCAACGAGGTCGAGATCAGCTGCACCATGGAGTAACCCGCGACGCGGCCGGAGCCGAAATCGACGACCTGGCACTCGCCAAAACGCTTCATGTCGATAAGCTCGCAGAGATCAACGACATAGCGGCGAATATGGTCGGCATTTCGGATCAGATCGGGATGACAATCTTGAAGGTCGACGGCAGTACACAGTCCCCACGCCTTCCCATCACCCACCATCTCCTGGGGGGCGATGGACGCAGCTACTGGGGACTCGGATGGAAAGATCGCGGACTCGGATTCAGGCGAGCTACTCATAGCAGTTGTACACCTTTCTGTTAAGAGGGTGAAAAAGCTGTGACGGCGGACTATTGTTTCGGACTATACCACGAAACTTTTCACATCAGGGAGAATGATGAAACTTTTTTTCACACCGAGGCGTTCGGGGCCACTCGATCAATTGACAAGGTTCTCAGCGGTCGGAGAGAATGCCACACATGGCTCATATCACTCCACTCACACCGAACCCGACTCCGCCCTCAGCCGACCTCCCCGATCGCCTCTGCACCTGGTGCCAGGTGCCGATGAGGAAACGTCTCGTCGGTGGCAAGCAGTTCGTCCACTACACCTGCCCGAAATGCATCTTCCAGCACACAACCAGGCTTGGTCCAAAACCACCCAGCCCCGCGCACTAAGCCCGGTCTGTCTGGTTGATCTGGTCTCTCTGGTTTGTTTTGTTCGTTTAGTTGGTCTTGTTTAACCAAACAAACGAGATAAACCAGAAGAACCAAATAAACAAGAACGATTAGCGGCGGGAAAAACTTGTCTGCACGTGGTCGTCGAAAATATGGACCAGTCGCTCCCTGTCCTCCGGACTGATCGAGGTGATCTTCGCTCCGAACTTCGGGGAACGCACGTGGATGACTTGCAGCCCACAGGTCAAGGTTCTCCCTTGTTCAAGCTCGATCACCAGTTGGAGAGCATCGCCGCTTTTCACGAACAAGCGGCTTTCAATTCGGACACCTGTCTCGCTGACATCCAGAACCTTGCACGGCGCCGAGAGGGCTCCTCGCTGCAGACGGCCGCCTCGGCTTACCTCGACACGCGACCCTTTTCGCTTAAACGCCATCGGCTCCGGCCTCCTGTTTTCGACATCTTAGCAAGCGGCCATACCGCTCCAAAGGAAATTGCCAAATAAAGCTAGAGCTTTTCCCCTGCGAGGGCACGCACCTGTTCCATGCGCTTGCGATTGACGCCAAGATCGCCGTAGCCGGTGCGGGAGGCGGAACGGAAATGGATGGTCTTGGCTTCGTCGTCGAACAGAAACTCGACATCGTCAACGAAGCGAAGCAACAGGCTGGTGAATTCATAATGCAGGTACGACTCGTCTTCTTCGACAAGCTTGGTGCGAGGAAGTGAGCGGAGGATTTCCTTCAATGCCTCTTTCGCCTCCGCACGAGACTTGCGATAACGAAACGGCGCGATGGCATGGCCTTCGTCCTGTGCCTGCGTTGAGACGCAGTTGGGGCTGGAGGGGCAGGGGGCTAGGGTGCGACGGGTCATGAAGCTCCCGGCAATCATTCAATCGAGGACAGACTCTCAATCTTGCGCAACCAGATCTCACAAATCAACACCGCGTTGGGAGGAATGAGGTCCGGAATGCCTTTATCTCGGTAGGCCAGGTGAGGGCTCACGCGAACCTTCCGATAGCCGCCGGCTTTCATGCCCATGAGCGCATGATCGACTCCCGCGATCGCCTCACGGCGTCTCAGTACGATCGTGTGATCGATCAATGGCTCACCATCGACAAATCGTATCATCTCCTTCGGAAGGTGCTGTGCCTGCGTCTTGTTTAGCGGAACCTCATCACCCTTGTTCAGAAAGAGCCTCATATTGAACATGACGCTGTCGCCTTTGTTCGCAGGCATCCCTTCGCCTTCTCGTTCCTCAAGCAATTTGAGACCACTGAGAGGTTTCACGCCGTTAGTACAAGAACGATCTGGACGTCGCCCCTGTCCCTTCCCCCTCTGTCACGACAACGGACACGCGTCCAATGATACGCCCATCTTCCGTTTCGACATCCACGCGCCAATCACCCGGATCTAGCCGTTGCTTGAACGTATAGGTGCGGTAGCCGCCTTCCCGACCGCCGGCAATCTTGATCGGAATTTTGTCGGCATGGGTGAAGGGCTTGCCGCTGTTCGTTCTGAAGTACCAATGATGATAAATGGTCGTATTCAAATCGACCGGGGCAAAGACTGCCGTGAAGCAATAGATCGGCTCGTTGGCCGGGTAAAGGTCATCCGACCGTTTCCAAATTTGATACCACTCTCTCTCGTACGAGAGTTCGAACCGGTCGCCGGTCTTCTTCACCTCATGGTAGATCCCGCCGAACTTCAGTGAGAGCGGCACCGGCGGAATCCAGTTCAGAAAATAAAACCCGACGAGCAGACCGATGAGCGTGAAGGCAGGGGCCGTGACCCCGACCACCTCGCGCTTCGAATGATCCGGATTATTGCGATAGACCAATTGCACCACTCTAAATGTCACGACCGCGCTCAGAACCGCTCCGACCAGGAAGATCGCCGCATTCATGTAACCGGTCATGACGGGGAGAAAGAACGTGAAAAAGGCGAAGCACACCAGCGCGTAGAGACTCACGAGGAGGCGCAGGCTGGAGAGCCGATCACGCAAAAATTCGTTGCCGACCAGCAGCACGACCAACAGAGCGAAAAAGATCGCCGTGCTGGTGAGTGTGGCGCTACGGGAATAGAAAATTGCATAGGCGCTGAACAGCCCCCCCAGGAGAAACTGCACGGCCATCGGGTAAAAGGGCCTCGCGTGCAGCACCCCGCGCACGAACGGTGAGAACGTGGCTAACTGTTCCCGCTCCGGCGCGGGCTCGATCCCCAACCGCCCAGTCAGGACGATGAGCACACCCAAGAGGAGCAGATAGATCAGCAACAAGAGGTTGTCCTGCAGCCGGTCGATACGCGTCAGCGTGAGCGTGTCATAGGTCACACCGGAGAAAAAGAACACCGGCGGCATGAAAGGCTTGCCCAAAATGGTTCTGAGTGTAGAGGAGGGAGACATGAAGGATAAACTTCAGGATATTCCGATGATTGTCAAACAAAGAGGAAAAACTGGCGGCTCAGAAACTACTGTGGAGACCAGACCTCCGATACTCGCGCGTATACTGCAATAGGGGAACACTCCCGCAGGCTGCTCAAAAAGTTCGTCCAGCAAGGCCGCAGCCGACGAAAGCACCGAAGGCGTAGCCTCTGGGCTACGTTGAGGATGCTTTCAAGGGGAGAACGCCGCTGGCGGACTTTTTCAGCAGCCTGTCAGACGAAAGGAGGGAGAGGCGCATACACCACCGGCCACCCAATCACTCGCTCCAACCAGGGGGCCATGAGATCTTCGTTCAGCGGGGCTCGGTTCAGACGGGCCTCAATGTGAAATCCCGTCTCGTTGCCGACGATCCCGATGATGGCAGAGGCATCCTCCCCATCTGGAAGCAGTTCCCGTGTTTGAAACTCACAGAGGGTACTGTAGAGGCGGCCGTCAGGATTGATCACAGATCGAATCTCCGGCAAGTCGTCGAGCGGACAATGCACCGAACAGCGATAGACGGAGCGGGCGGTGGGTTCAATCGCTTGAAAGTCACCGAACGCATCCTCTGAGAAGCCCGTGAGGTAGGCACGGACACTCGTTGGCCCCGGCGCAGAGGTCTCGGCCAATTTGCTGCCGGGCACCAGGAACTCGTAGGCGTCCGCCGTATTGTATTCAAACTGACAGGGTCCAAAGGCATCGGGCCAGGAGCAGAAAAAGGGCACGGAAGGATCGACCGGACGCAGCACCAACTGCTGCTTCTCAACCAATGTCTCGACAGGAAGCTCCAAGAGCGTGATCGCTTCGAGAAACGCCGTGCGCCGCTCCTCCAGCCACTGCGCCCGCTCGGCATCGCCGCGCGTCTCGCCGGGGGTGATGACCTCTTTCGTTTGGAGCCGTACACGGATGAACGAATGGGCATGGCGAAATCCCAGCCAGAACATACTGCGGGGATCGTGGAGCTGTAACGGATCGCGAATGCGCCAGGGATGGCTGATCGAGCAGTAGGTGCCCACATCCTGATAGCGCTGGTACACCGTGTGGTAGGACCCGGCCAGGAGAAAAAAATCGCCCTGCCAACCCTCTCGGACGTGGATCAGGGTCACATCTTCCGTGGACCACGCGTCTAGCTGGTCAAAATCCTCAGGAGACTCGACCGTCCATTCTTCGACATAACAGATGACGTCCTTCGCAGGCACCGCCGGCTTCAACCCCAACGCAGCCAGCCGTTCGCCCACGGCGAGCACCTGACCGAAGGTCAGCGGGGTCGTCGTTTCCCAACGACGTTCACGCACGGTGGATCATCTCTTCCCCCGGCCTTTCAACGTGCCGGTCTCAACGCCTTGTGTTCGATCATTGTTTCGGCAAGGTACCGATCGATACCGTCCTTCAGGGTCTCCACCAGTAACTGTTGCACATCGTCTTCGCTGAACCAGACCACGGTATCACGTTGTGCGCCCTCGACACCTCTGGTCGTCGAGCTCTGGTCGCCGATATTCTTCGCGACGAGCACCAGCTTGCTGCTCGTGGTCACCGCTGTCGAGAAAAGTCGACTCTTGGCATTGGCTGAAAAATCGAGTACCTGTCCGCTGATGACGATATCGGCATCGTTCAGATTCGTCGCGGCCCCGCTGGAAGCCACCCGCACCGTCCAAGGTCGATCCTTCCATCCGCGCGTTGCCAGACGATCGGCGAGGGCCTGGGCGATCACGTCTCCTGTCCGCTCACCCGTCACGTTGAAGTAGGTCACCCCGCCCCACAAATGGGTCCGCAGACCGACTCGATTTCTTTCCAGTCGCCGATCCTCGAAGGGCTCGATAACAATCTTGACCGATTCCGGCTCCACGAATTGCGCTGCGGCTTGTTTCTGTTGAAGATTAAGATAGACCGTTTTCCCGGTACCTCCGCAACCCGTTCCCATCAGCAGACTCGCTGTAAGCACGATACCGACGCCCAGCCGCCCCATAGTCTGTTTCACGATACAACCCTCCTTCAATTTGGCTCGCCCCACTGATGAAGCGAGCCCAGTGTACCCAAGATATAGGTCAGAGACAAATACCGAGGTCGGCGGAGACTGATGCGGGCCTCCATTGACCAAACGATAGAATGGAGGCTAATATCCCTCCGCAAAATCTACCCAACCCCTAGGAGGAAGTATGGCTGAAACCCCTGATGTCTATGCCGACCAATTTCAGCTCAATCTGGGGCCGCTTGGGTGCACGCTGAATTTTCAAGTCTCCGGAGCAAATCCGGTCGCCCCGGGTACTCCGCCACCAGTCGAACGTGTTGCCACTATTCGTCTGAGCCTTCAGCATTTAAAAGCCATGGCCTTCATTCTGCACAAGCAAATAGTGGGGTATGAAGCCCAAGCTCAGGTGTCTACTGGTCTTCCGGTCGATGTGCTTCGGGTGCTGCAAATTCGACAAGAGGATTGGGAAGCATTCTGGCGTCCTTAGTCCCTCTTATCGAAGTTTCAAAATCTGGAGTTCAAACCTCGAACCCTCCCCCGTCTCGCACAGCAATCCTGCTAGCGGGTGACGATCGGTAGGATGGCTCGAAAGGTCTCGCGGCTGAATTCCGGCATCTGACCCGACTGAATCCGCGGATCGGTGAACGGCAGGAAGCGCACAATCTTCAAGAAGGTCCGTTCGGCTAACACGGCGGCGATCTGCGCTTTGCGATCGTGGGTGATCGGCAACGTATACCCCTCGCCACGCTTCCATTCCCACAACGTCGGCGCCAACGACAGTTCCAGCCCCTGCCCGGCGAGCTGATGAAACCGGTTCACGATCCGTACCTTGTGCTGCTTAACCCCCTCCCCTTCTAATAATAAGGCGCACACGACATGGTGGCCCCACCAAAAGAGCGTTCGGAAGGAAAAGGCGTTCGAGTCGTGGAAGTGTTTTGGAAAGTCCAGATACTGATAAGGAAACAATTCGAGAGACTCCCCCTTTACAAATTGGCGGTTAGTTGGATCGAAGCCCGGCGGGGTTGCGAGCGATGCCGATGCCACTTCCTCTTTCAACGTTGCATGCGTAGCCTCAAGCAAGCGGCGCACCTTCGCCATGATCTGGGCCTTGGCAAGAAAGAAGTGCTGGTTAGCCATTAAGGCTGCTTCCTCCTCTGTAAACTCTGATGGCATGGTCATCGACCGACTGGACGGGCGGCTCGAACGGCTCCGGCTATTTCTGATGCGTTTCGAACTGGGAGACCGTCAGGTCGTACTGCGCCCGGCATTCCGCACAGCGGACCCATACGGCATCTTGGAACACATCCATCTCTCGAAGCGACAAGGCGGGAGCGTGGGCGCCCATGCAGGTCTTCAGCGCCGCGAGTCCGTCCGGCTGCGCAGGATCCGGTTCGGGCACGGAGGAATCCCCTGTCGACACTTGCCTGATCACCGCATTGGTGATCACTCGATGCACCATGCGGCAAGAACTGCATGTCAGCACCACAATGCGCTCCGGCTCGACACGCTTGACCGTCAGACAGAGCGGGTGCACCGACCAACATTGTTGAAGGAATGCTCCGCTGCGGATAATCTCAGCCATCGACCGTCCTCACGCGTCTGTCTCGTTCATCTGGTTTGTTTTGTTTGTCTGGTTAGTTTCGTTCAACCAAAAAAACCAGACAGACCGGATAAACCAAACAACGATCTTCTTAGATCGCCCAAAGAGCCACCATCATTAACGCGCCGACCACATACGGGAGCACACAAGAATAGAGCACTACCGACCATGCACGGCCAGACGCCGCATTGCGCGACAATTGCTCCTTGTAGACGAATTCTCGGGCGAGAATCAGTACCGTGAGCGTCAAGGCCAACGTCCGACTTGTCTGCGACCAGGTATAGGAGCCGTTGATGATGAAGTTCGCCGTGAAAAATCCACTGAGGAAGAGAATCAGCGGTGCCAGAACGAACCGGACTGATTCGGAAAAGAAGGTATGCCAGCCCAGACGGGCTTCCACTGGACTTGATTGTGAGTGGGGAGTCACGACCCGACAGCCACCGGAATCACTGTCTTCGGCGAAGATGAAGGAGTGCCCCCTTCGGCAGTACGGCAGATCTTACACACGCGGGGACGGGCTTTCAAGAAAGAGACTTTGCCGCTGGCCAGACAGCTGTAATGGACAAAGTCCTCGCACAAGGCACAACGAGACCACCCGCCGGTGAACATCGTTTTGTTACGGTAGAGCCCTTCCTTGCAGACCTTGCAGATCCGAGGCTCAATCCCCAACAGCATCGGCTCCCATGTCCCGCCACCTTTTCTAAGACTCATGCCTCGAAGTATAGCGAAGGCGCGAGGCGAGAGGCAAG
Source organism: uncultured bacterium (assembly GCA_965233025.1). GTDB lineage: Bacteria > Nitrospirota > Nitrospiria > Nitrospirales > Nitrospiraceae > Palsa-1315. The sequence goes on along the minus strand of CBDDRH010000011.1, from coordinate 20,658 downwards.
GGGCGTAGGAATCATGAAGATTCTTACTTCTTACCTTTCACGCCTTATGTTTCACGCTTCATGGTTTGACAGCCTTCAGACCTTTTGTTACGCTCCGCGCCGATTCCGGGCCTGCTACGATAAACCCCGGCCTCACTCCATGAACATCAAGGACTACCTCGAACAGAAGCGGGACGATGTGGATCGATTCCTCGATTCCGTCATACCCAGCGTCACCACGGCGCCCACCACGCTCCATGAAAGCATACGGTACAGTCTCATGGCGGGAGGGAAGCGAGTCCGCCCGATCCTGGCCATCGCTGCGGCAGAAGCGGTGGGGCAGCCCGCGCCGGGGTTGATGCCGATTGCCTGTTCCCTCGAACTGATCCACACCTACTCCTTGATTCACGATGACTTGCCCGCGATGGATAACGACGATTTCCGTCGCGGAAGGCCGACGAATCACAAGGTCTACGGCGACGCGATGGCGATCCTGGCCGGTGACGCATTGCTGACGATGGCGTTCGATCTGTGCACCCGCCCGGACCTGATGAAAGGCTGCGACCCGGCACGCCAAGTGCGGCTGATTCAAGAACTGGCCTACGGCTCGGGGAATGTGGGGATGGTGGGGGGTCAGGTTCTCGATATCCAGGCTGAAAATAAAGACATCGATCTCGCGACACTCCAGAACATCCACAAACATAAGACCGGCATGTTGATACGCGCAGCGGTACGGATGGGCGCCATTGCCGGCAGCGCGCAGGATCGCCAACTGGACGACCTCACGAGTTATGCCGAGGATATCGGACTGGCTTTTCAGATTGCGGATGACGTGCTCAACGTGACGGGAACGCGCGAGGAACTGGGCAAGAATCCCAACACCGACGCGGAGCGAGGAAAGAAAACCTACCCGACGTTCTACGGAGCCGAGGGAGCCAGAAAACTGGCGGACGATTGTGTGGCACGCGCGATCGCACGACTCTCCTCGTTCGGTCCGGCTGCCGACCCGCTCTGTGAGCTGGCCCGCTACATCACGTCGCGGAAGAACTGATCGTCGTTCGTGAAACGTATCTCGTGAAGCGCATGATCGTTCATCTCGACAATCGCTCCCAAACCACACGCTTCACGCTTCACACTTCACACTTCACGTCTTCGTCATGAAGGTCCTCGTCACCGGCGCAACCGGATTTGTCGGCGGTGCGGTGGCACGCGCGCTCGTCCACCGCGGCATCGACGTCCGCGTTCTGGCCCGTGCCGGAGCAGACCTCCAGAATCTTGAAGGACTGACCGTCGAATGGGTCGAAGGCGATCTGCGCGATCAGACCTCGTTGCGCAAATCGCTCACCGGCTGCCGACAGCTCTACCATGTCGCGGCGCACTATGCGCTCTGGGCCAAAGACCCGGCGATCTTTTATGACGTCAACGTCACCGGCACAAAGAATCTCCTGGAAGCGGCACGCGAGGTCGGCACCGAACGGATCGTCTACTGCAGCACCATCGGGGCGATCGGCCTTCCGCCCGGCGGAGGGCTCGGCACGGAAGAAACGCCCGTCTCACTCGAACAGATGGCCGGCCACTACAAACGATCAAAGTACCTGGCCGAGCAAGAAGTCTTCACGCTCGCAAAGGCAGGACTGCCGGTCGTCATCGTGAACCCCAGCGCCCCGGTCGGCGCCAGCGACGTGAAACCGACCCCGACAGGGCAGGTCATCGTGGATTTCATGAAGGGCCGCATGCCGGCCTATATCGAAACCGGGATGAACATCGTAGACGTGGATGACGTGGCCGCCGGCCATCTGCTCGCGATGGAGAAGGGCCGGATCGGCGAGCGATACATTCTGGGGAATAAGAACTTGATGTTGCGCGAAGTGTTTGAGATCTTGAGCCGCCTAACCGGCATCAACGCACCCTCGATCAAGTTGCCCCGATTGGCAATTTTGCCACTGGCCTATCTCAATCTCTGGATGGCGAACATCACCGGGCACCCACCGCGTATTCCACTGGAAGGGGTGAAAATGGCCAAATACAAGATGCACTATGATTGCAGCAAAGCAATCAGAGAGCTCGGCATCCCACAAACACCGCCGGAAGTGGCGTTAGAGAAAGCCGTACGCTGGTTTAAAGACCACAAATACGTGTGAGCGTTCAACCGTGAGTCCTACAACTTCGGCCTCAGCAATCAGCACTCAGCACTGATGGAGATCATCGAACTCTTCTTCAAAACCATCCTCTTCCGTCCCTACGTCTTCGTCTTCCTTGCAGCCTTTCTCTTCGCCGCGATCAAGCTGATCGGCTGGCCGCGAACCTGGCGCTTCTGGCTGATTAGCTGGGCCACGGCTTTCGTCTGCGAATTTTCGTCTACGCGCAACGGCATTCCCTTCGGGTGGTACCACTACAATGCTTCGACCGTGGGCCAGGAACTCTACTTCTCCAACGTCCCGTTCATGGACTCGATCTCGTTCAGTTTTCTGCTGTATGCCGCCTACTGCGTCGCCCTCTGTCTCCTTCTTCCAATCAAGGTGTCACCTGCTTCCACTCATCCGACGCTCAGACCGCTGCATCTTGATGTGGGCGCACGAACGAGTTGGTCTGTGCTCTTCCTGACAGCCTTCTTGTTTGCTTTTATCGATATGGTGATCGATCCCGTAGCGCTCCGTGGCGACCGCTGGTTCTTGGGGAAGATTTATTACTATCCAGACCCGGGCTTTCACTTCGGCGTGCCGTTCGCCAATTACGTCGGTTGGGCCGTCGTCGGGCTCATTTCCCTCGCCATTTATTTTCCGATTGAACGCCGACTTCCTGCCCTCTCGCTGCCTCCATCGATCACGCCACGACTCCTGCTGGGCGTCGGTCTTTACTATGGCGTCTTGGTCTTTAATCTCAGTATGACATTTTGGATCGGCGAATCGTTCATGGGAATGAGCGGCCTGCTGATGCATCTCCCCGTCTTGGCACTGCTAATGTATCGCCTGGCAGGACCGCATCGCGTTTCTCGATCGGGATAACCCGGTGGCATTCAGACAGAAGACTTTGTATAGTCATGGCAGTCCGCCATGCGAACCAAATTGATCGTCTTCATCATCGTATTGGGCGTATTGTGCCTTGGGACTCTCGGTGCCTTAGGATGGATGGGGTATCAATTGTTCACCACCGGCTTTAGTGCCAAGCCCGAGCCACATCCCCTAGAAATTGTCGTCGCGCGGCAAATCCGCCATCTGGCGATCCCACTTGAACAGCGAAACGCGCAGAACCCGATCCCGTTGAACCCCGACGTCATGAAAGAGTCGTTGGCACATTTTGCCGATCACTGCGCGACCTGTCATGCCAACGACGGTAGCGGCCAAACCCCTATCGGCAAGAACGTGTACCCGAAGGTTCCCGACTTACGATTGGCCGAGACCCAGTCGATGTCGGACGGTGAGATCTTCTGGATCATCCGCAACGGTATCCGTTTTACCGCGATGCCGGCCTGGGGAGAGGGTGATCCAGCGGAGGACAAGGACAGTTGGAAGCTGGTCCACTTCATTCGCCATCTCCCACAGCTGACGCCGGAAGAACTCAAGCAGATGAAGACATTCAATCCCAAAACGAAGCACGACCTGGAAGAAGAAGCCGCCTTCGGACAGTTCCTGCAGGGAGACGATGGGGCGGCGGCACGGACCGAGACCGGCCATCATCACTAATAAATCGACGGCAATACAATAGGAGATAGGACTCACCATGTGGTTACGTCTGATTGTGACTGTCACGTGCCTGTTCATCTCGACATTAAGCTTTGCCCACGACGGCGACAAACATGTGCTCGGCACCATTGTGGCCATTGACGCGACCCATATCGAAGTCAAAACATCCAAGGGCCAGTCGGTGAATGTGCGGGTCAACAAAAAAACTCTATACAAAGACCAACGTAATCCGAAAGACGCCAACATACCGGAGGTGGGCGATCGTGTCGTCGTCAAGGCCATCAAAGACGGCAAGGTGTTGCTCGCCACCGAAGTCCATTTTTCCGCAGCCAAGCACGTACCGGCCCCCATACCACCCACGCCGGTCAACTAGGATGATCGATGTCGCTCCTTCACGTCACGGGGAAATTCAACAATCATTTTGAGGTTACGGGATGCGTGCGGCGATCATTCGAGTATTGATCACGGGCATCGCGGTCTTTCTGGCGGTCATGATCGTGCCCGGCCTTCAGGTCGACTCGTTCCTCGCCGGAATAGCCGTGGTTCTGGTGCTCACAATTTTGAACCTCTTGGTCCGGCCCATTCTCCTGATGCTGACCCTTCCCTTGATCATCCTCTCGTTGGGGCTCTTTCTCGTTGTGGTCAACGCGCTCCTTCTTGAATTGACCGCTTATCTGGTCACGGGATTCTCGGTCACGGGATTCTGGCCGGCAGTCGGCGGCTCAGTCGTGATCAGTCTAGTCACCATGATCTTCAACATATGGACCTCTGACCGCCCCCCGACGGAACGTCCTTCGTTCCCCCAACGCCCGCCAAAGATCATCAACCCCGACGAATAACGGGACCTGGTCTGTCTGGTCTATTCAGTCTGTTCGGTCTGTCTTGTGTGTTTCTTTCAACAAACTGCAGATGCACTAGATAGACCAGACGAACCAGATAGACCCGTCAGTTGTTCCTTTTCATTGAATTGCCCATCCTGCGTTGTTACAATGCCGCGCGCTTGGCTTTCCTAATTCACGAATGACACCTACAGTTCCACAGAGTAAACTCCTTCCCGAAACGCATCTCCAGCGGACCTTGACCTCCGTGATCAACGAGCTGCCGGTCGACTCGGCGCTCGCCGCCGTGTTCCACCGTGACCAAGGCCCGCTGGTCGGCCATGCCGCACGAGGCTTCACACCTCGCGATATTCAAGCCATCCTCAGAACACTTTCTGCCCACGCCATTGCTGCATCGGCCCCCGCGAACGATCAGGAGGGTGGGCGCACTATTCGCCTCCGCTTGATTACGCCGGGCACAAAGTCATTGATCGGAGTTTCTCTCCAGTATCGGAACCGGACATACGGCTTCCTCGTCATCGGACGAAAAGAGAGCGCCACGTTCGCGAAAAAAGAGAAGAGCTTGATGGAACAGGCCAGCGACGATGTCACGAAAGCGCTGGATCGCGAAGGCCTGTTCGATATGAACGTCGTGCTCAGCCGCCCGTTTGTCGCGCACGAGCCGGTTCCTCCACCACCTACTCCGGCAGAAATGTTCACGGCTCCGGCGTCTCAGCTCACACCGGAACTCCAAGATAAGGTGATTGCCGTTTTAGCGGATGCCAACCAATACGTCGCCTACGATCGCATCTGGGCCTGCCGCTACGACCCTCTCGCAGGCAATGTCGAAGTCCTGGGACTGGCCGGGGATCTGAAGAGCGAGCAGAAGGACGGGAAGAAAGATCTCAAGCCAGGCCATCGCCTCGCGCTCGACAGCTCAGCCTCCGGGTGGGCGGTCCGCCATCGTAAGCCACGCGTGGATCACGATCTGGCCTCCACACAGGGGCGATTCCTCGATCACAAGTATCTGTTCAAAGACCGGCTTCTCTCCTCGCTTGTCGTGCCGTTCTTCGTCCGTGGGCAAGTGGGCGGGACCATCACCCTGGCCTCAAAAGAAGCCGGACGCTACCAACAATCGGATGCCCGTACGCTGGAACCAACGATTATAAAGATCGCGGACATTCTCCAGGCACCGACACCGGGACCAACCAACCAGGTTCCCGCTACTGGATCAGCAGGCGCCCCCGGGGCAGCTGTAGCCCCAAGTCCCTCGGAGCCCATCATCAGAAAACAAGAGCGGCAGGCCGCAATCGGCGAGTTCAGCATGTTCCTGGCCGCAGAAGTGCGTGAGCCGCTCGCTTCGATCCGCGCCCAATTGGAGGAGGTCACCGGTGAGGGCATTCTCGATTTCGACCCGCAGACGCGCGTCGAAAATGCCATGCGCGATTTGATCAGGATCGAAGCCATCCTGAACGAGATTTTGGATTTTGCGAAACCGCTCGAGCTGACTCGTCGGCTTCTCCGCATTCCCGAGGTGATCGAGAGCGCGCTTACGGTCGTCGCGACCGACCTCGAAGTCACCAGAATACAGGTGACCAAGGACTATGCGACGATGATCGCGCCAGTCCGCGGCGACGAAGCCAAGCTTCAGCAGGTCTTTCTCAGTATTTTCAGGAACGCGTGTGAAGCGATGAACCCCGGTGGGCATCTCCACATCCAGGTTACCCAACATCGCGCGGGGCGCGGCGTGGAAGATCAGATCCTGATCAAGAACGACGGGGCTCCTATTCCGGCGGAAATCGTCGGTAAGGTCTTTGAGCCGTTTTTCACCACCAAGCGAGCCGGCATCGGTCTAGGCCTTGCTTCGGTCAAGAAGATCGTCGAAGAACATGGCGGCTCGATTACGATCGGCAGCGCGCCCGGCGAAGGAACCACCGTCACCATCCGCCTCCCCGGTCTCAGTCACGGTCCGTCCTATCGAGGACGCGGACGCCGCCGCCCACCGTCACGCCGCTAGACCTGACATCGCAGGACGCTGAAAAATCCCGCCAGCGTCGTTCTCGCAGCGTTCAGATCCTCAACGTACCCCAGAGGGTACGCCTCCAGTCTTCACTCGCTGCGGCCTTGCTGAACGGGCTTTTTGAGCATCCTGTGAGAATGCTCGCCTGTTATGTCACTCGCCCGAACCATCGAAGTCCTAGCCTGTATCGCTTCATATCCGGAGCTCACAACCGGCAGTTCAGACGGCTGTGTACGTTTCTTTGGGTCACTCCGAAAGGCGAAAACTTGACTCGAATTCGGCATGAATGATCGCTTACAGACTGCAAGGCGGAAACATCTAACACATAACCCCGGTCTGTCCGTTTCCGACAATATGACTGATGCCAGCTAATGCCACAGATCAGCGGCTGGGCGATTCGGACATTCAGCAGGTCCGCCAGGGTAACTTCTGCCGAAGCCCCGCCCCGTCCGCTGCATTGATTGTTGGAGAGCTGGCTCCTATTCCTGCACGCATTTGCCGGTCGAAAGCCCAGCCGTAGCCTCCGGTGCCAAGACGACTTCGCAACGGTATCCAGGCCGGGGTTCGATGTGCAAGGAATACGACTTGTAGCCCACCTTGCCGACCTGTAGCGCCCGGGCTCCGCTCCGGAAGCCGTAGGCACTCGTTAGTTCTACCAGGCCCAGGTCCGACGTCAGACCGTCGGCAAGCTCGCGGTCACCCGGAAGCGTCACCGTCGCCTGGCTCGCAGGCACAGGGACGCCAGAGGTATCCGTGACGGTGACACGGAGCCTCATAAAAGCGTCGCAGCCCACGGTCGCCCAAGCTGCTGTCAGTGTGATGACTACTAGCGCGACGAGGACGGGCTGGGGCTTAGTACATGCGACGCTCCTGGGCGACCGATGCTTCATCATGTCGTCATGATATGCTTTCACGCCTCTCGTCCCCATTGTCTGTCCAACTATGTTTAGGCGGGTTCCTATAAGAACCGGATCTGTCGTTTTCTATCCGTGTAACACACCATCAATGGTCGTGAACAATACGTCTTAATCTACGCTTGTTCAATGAGTTGCGCCTTATCGACCATTTACACGAGTGCTTATGCGGGTCGGCATAACCTCCTTTTCTGAATTAACTCACATCCCGTCCAGCGAACTGCGGGCAAGGGTAGCCTGCTCGATCCTCGATTGCACGCATCGAATGATATGTATGCTCCCTCCAAGCTCGCTCGGTTTTTCACAGGAGGGTGGCCTGTTTGGCCTCCTACTGCGCGCGTCCAACGAGGGCCTTCTGAGGCCGCGCGTTGCGCGAGCACAGGATGCCATGCCCCCGTCCTTCTCATCCCCCCTGCCCTCAAGGGGAGCAGCCAGACTGTCCTTCACTGCGCGCATTGAGGGAGCACATTCTGATCGTGCGGCCTCAGCGAGCAAGAAGGATAGTCTGGCTGCTCCCCTCCCCATTCTTCCTTTGACAGAGCCACCCCCTCCTGGCTATGATTCCCGCTACTTGACTCGATCCTGAAGTAGAAAATCTATGTTCTCCGGCCACTATCATTTATTCAAAGGAGTAGGCGTATGAAGCTCGTAATCGGCACTGTTGCGACCGTCTCCGGTGTCCTCTTCGCGCTGTCGATGGCGTCGGCGAATCCATCACTCCTCCCCAAGCACGAAGGCTATCCGATGAAAAACAGCGGGAGCCCCGTCAACGGACAACCAACTGCCAATGACCCTGGTCAGACCAATGCAAGCGGTGAGAAAGCGGAGCTCAAGGCCGCCGCGTTCGGCGACAACCATGTCCAGCAGAATCTCATGAAGACGGACAATGCCCGCATTACCAAAGGTGAGGGAGCGAACCAGCTCCCGACCGTGCAGGGGCCACAGATCAAGATCGCTCCTCCCGTTACCTCCGCCACGAAGATCAGCGAGGACCGAAAGATCGAGTAGTCAGCCGTTCAGCGAGATACAACAGGGGGGTACCGGATCTACCCGGTACCCCCCTGTATTTTTTTGCGTCCGGTCCGAGTAGGGGTGGGGACTGTGACCCGCCGCAATCGAAATCGCCAGAGCTTCTTGGCCCATGGGCCTGCATAATCGACACCGATTCGAGAGTGAGTCCCCACATCTGATTTCTTGACCAATACTCCTCGATCCTCGAACCAGAGTGACTCGCCGGTCGTGAGATCCACACGGTTGAGGCGACGATCGATCTGCAGCGCGCGACAAATCCGCCCGGGGCCATCAACCAATTCTCCGTCGATTTCAATCGCCCTAATCAATATGGCAGAGGGAAACTCTTCCCGTTCTGTGACGACGTTCAGACAATGGTACATTCCGTAGATAAGATAGACGTATGCGACCCCGCCGGGGCCAAACATCACATCCGTTCGCTGCGTCCTTCCTTTCGACGCATGGCAGGCCTTGTCCTCTGCCCCGACATAGGCCTCGACCTCAATGATTTTCCCCGCTATTTCTCTACCATCGATGCAACGGATAAGATATTTTCCCACAAGTGACCGCGCCACCTGAATCGTAGGCCGGGTAAAATAAATGCGAGGCAAGACTCTTCGCGTTAACTTCATTTGGCCTCACTATAGACCGCTCAAAATGATCTTCCTTCTCACCCACCCAACCCTTAGCGCGCCGAGACGCGCCCTGCCTCAGGCAAGGCCGCAGGCGAAGAACGCACCGGAGGCGTAGGCATTCTCACCCGCCCAACCCCAAGCTGCAAGAGCAACTCTTTCCCGGTGGGGTGCACGGTGCGACGAATAAGGAGCACCACGTCTGTGCGCGCCGACGAGTCGGTGAGGCGGCCGGGTCCCCGTTGAGGATGCTTTCGAGACGAGAACGCAGTTGGAAGTCATTTTCAGCGGTCTACTAAAAGTACCAGGCCACGCCGCCCATCACCATCCGCGGGTTTCCCGGCACGAAGTGTATGTCGGTCACCCCGGCCCCCTCGGTCCTCAGTCTCGATTCAAACGCGAAGATCGCCTGTTCCCACTCGGTATTGAGGAGATTCTGCACAAAGAGAAACGCTTCCATCCGCCCATGCGGCAAGATGATCGGCAACCGATAGCGCTCTGACAAATCGAAGCTGAGCCACGAGGGCGATTTGATGCTCCGATCTTCAATGAGCGGTCTCACCCCGAGATAGGTGGCTTGGAGTTGCGAGGTCAGCCCTTCGGGCCATCTCAGAATCACTGCCCCAAACGCGGTGTATTTCGGCGCCAAGGGAATCGCATCGCCGTTGCGAAATTGGGCGTTCGTCCAGGTCATGCTGCCGTTCACATAGAGCGGGCCCCAGACTTGTCCGCGCGCGGCAACCTCGACACCCTCCCGTCTGCTCGGTCCTCGGATCTCCGTCGTCCCTTCGTCCCCCACGAACACCAGTTCCGACTGGAGATCCAATCGCCAAACCGTGGCGATGAACTCCATGCCGTCGGGCCCCCACGGCTTGGACCGGATGCCGACTTCATAGCTCTTGGCCCGTGCAAGCGGCGACGATCCCGGCGCCACGGCGGAGCGTGCGTCGTTGCTGTGAAAGCCCTCGCCATAGTTGGCGAAGAATTCTGTACCGACCCACGGCCCCAGGATCATGTTCATCTTCGGGAGAATAATTCCCGAGCTTTTCCGTCCGTCCGGTTGCTCCGTACATGTGCTGCAGCGATTCTGCACATCGAAGGTAAAGGTCTCCGCGCGCAGTCCTCCCGCGAGTCGCATCCACGAGATCGGCTGCACCTCCGCTTTGACGAACGGGGCATACGACGCCTCGAAAATGTTGCTATCGGTGGTCAGGCCGGTCGGCGTTCTCGTCGTCTGGGTCCCGAGTCGGGCATGGATGTCATCGACTCGAGTTTGAAACCCAATGGTGCCGATACTGGGTATGCCGAACAGCTCGCCTCGGTGTTTGTATCCGAGATCGCCGCCGTACATCACGCGGCGATCGGCTTGCTGAATCCCGTCGCCATTGACGGGATCGTTGAGAAAAAACGTAAAATTCGTGAACAGGTCCAGCCGGTAATACTGCCCATACGCGTTGGCAAAAAACTGACCGCCCGAGGTAGTGTCGTAATGGTAATTCAACCGGGCGGTGCTGCGGAGCGTATTGCCCCCTTCCGACGGATCGATGGCGCCAAATCGACCGATGGTGCCGTCCGTGACGGCACGAAGGGGAATCTCGCCGGACCCATTCCACTGAGACTTCAGAAACGTGCCGGTGATACTGAGTTCATCCCGGCTGGTGAAATTGGTGGTCATCTTGCCCAACAGGTTGAGCCGAAAGTACCGATTCTCATTGTCATACGGGCCATTGGTGTAATACCCCTCGGCCGCGAACAAGGTGCGGACCTTGTCCTTGGTCGGTGAGAACATGAGCAGATACCGTTGCGTATCAAACTGACCGCCGGCCGCCTGTGCGACACCCTCTTGTACCACCTGCCGCGTCCTGAAATTCACCGCCCCGGCCGTGGCAAAGTCACCATATTCAGGAAGATAGGCTCCCTTGGAGACCTCTAATCCCTCGATCGTTTCCGGAATAATAAAATTCAAGTCGGTGTAGCCTTGTCCATGCGCATGGGTGCGCAAATTGATAGGCATCCCGTCTGTGAAGAACGCGACATCGGTGCCGTGATCGGCATCGAAACCACGCAGAAAATATTGATCGGCCTTCCCGGCGCCACCGGAATGTTCGATGGCCAGGAAACCGGGAATCAGCCGCAGTACCTGCGCAGGACGACCCTGCGGTTGGAGAAGAATTTCGCTGTCCAGGATGAATTGTTGTGAGGAGGCCGCGACCGGTCGCTCGGCCGTGGTCTTGACCTCGGGAATTTTTAACGAGGGCTCGTCCGGGTCGTGCGCCTGCACCGGCTCGACAACCGTCACCAGCGCAAGCCCCATAGCCAGCATTCGTAGCAGACGTCGCATCGCCACACTCCTTGATCAGCTAGAGGTGGACGGATGAGACGCCCACGAAGATCTCTCGACAGCCGACTCATCGACTGGCACAGACCCTCGTGGCCCGGCGACAACTAATGAATGAAGATAGCCTGCCTAAATTGGCTGGACTGAACTGACCAACGAACGGACCCGTGACAGAGACCGTGTAATCAACGCCTCAAGCGTGCAGGAGCCCGCCCCCACGATTTCCAGGCGAGTCCGATTGAGCGGCAGCAAGACCTTCGTGGCCCGTGCGCCGAGAATGGCGTGAACGACCTCCGGCGTCACCTCACCGATCAGCGCGCCTGGCAACACCAGATTCAACGAGGTGACAATCACATCCATCGTAGGCAGTATGTCGGCAATCGCGCGAGGCCCGACACCTACCTGCGTCGCACCGGCCCGTTTCATCGCCTCCGCCACCACGCGATTGATCTCCAACGCGACAATGTGATGCGCCTGATCGAGCTCCAAGCGGAGTCCTGCTACCAGCCGAGACCCAAGCCCGCCGCCTCTCCCATCGATGACACACACGCGCACGGTCTACACCAGACCCTTACCGGTCGTCGTCATGGTGAGTTTGCCATGCTTCACACCCTTGACCGATACCAGAGCGTCCGCCACCTTCCTGATCTCAGCCCCTTTGCCTTTCACCACCAAGACTTCAAGACAATGGTCATGGTCGAGATGGACATGCATCCCGGCCATGATGTGGCCTTGAAAGTCGTGCTGAATATGAGTCAACTTTCTTGTCAGGTCACGCACATGATGGTCGTATACAAACGTGATGGTCCCGACCGTCTGTTTGTTGTCGTCCCATTCCTGCCCGACCAGATTGTCACGAATCAGATCCCGTAACGCCTCAGACCGGTTGGTGTACTCGCGTTTCTTGATGTGCAGATCGAAATCATCGAGCAGATGATGGTCCAACGACACACCGAATCGAATAAGTTTTTTCATGGCAACCTCTAGTAGCACGAATTTTATAAAAGTAGCATGCCAAGAAGCGCAAATCAACGCATAATAATCACGATCGCGCAGGGGGCACACTTGGCAGGAATTTCTGCTTTCAACAGACTGGGGTAGGGACTAACTCGAACTGCATGAACCTATCCAGAAACTGCTCCGAAGTAATCGATGCGTCCTGTGGCACCGGGGGTGGGCGGGTGAGAACATGCGTCCTCTGTTCGCGCCCTCACTCTCGCAGGCAGGGGGCGCGGGATGTCTCGGATTGCGCGCATGCAACGAGGGCCTTCTGAGGCCGCGCGTTGCGCGAGCACGCGAGACACCCGCGCCTCCTGCCGCTCTTCTTCTCCTATTCGCCCTTCACGGGAATGTATATGACATTCCCCTGCCGATTAACCAGCAGAAGCGCCAGATCGGACGGCTTAATTGGATCAGCCAGTCGCTGAAATACGTCGAAGTTGGGAATAGGTTGACGATTGAGCTCCAGCACCACGTCACCTGGCTGGAGACCGGAGGACTCCGCCAGACTGCCTTCTTCGATGTCTGTCACCACCACTCCGCTGCTGACAGCCAGATCCATCTGCCGAGCCAGCGGCGCGGTCACATCGTCGAAGACGACGCCGGCAAGGGGATGAGCCGTGGCAGCTGAAGCCGATCCGGCTTGATTCTTCTTGGTCCGTTCACGCGGCGCCTCTTGCACAACCAGTTCAGTCTGATACGGCTTAGTCTCCCGCATGAGATCCAACCGGTGTTTACTCCCGATCGCGGACGCGGCCACGAGGTTCCGAAGATGCCCGCTGTCCATCACGTCCCGCCCGTCGAACCGCACGATCACATCGCCGCGTTTGATTCCGGCTCTCTCGGCAGAGCCTTTCGCCTGCACATCGGTCACGATCGCGCCTTTCACATCAGGGAGTCGAAAAATCTTGCCTAATAGGGGCGTGACATCTTGTGTCGATGCGCCGAGAAATCCACGAACCACATGCCCGGTTTTGAGCAAGCTCTGCATGGCAGTCCGAGCCATATTGCTCGGAATGGCGAAGCCCACGCCGACGCTCCCGCTTGTGGGACTGGCGATCGCAGTATTGATCCCGACCAATTCTCCATTGAGGGTCACCAAGGCCCCGCCGGAATTGCCTGGATTGATGGGGGCATCGGTTTGAATGAAATCTTCGAGGTCCGCGACACCGACATCGGCGCGACCGACGGCACTGACAATGCCGAACGTCACACTGCGACTCAAGCCAAGGGGGTTTCCGATCGCGAGCACAAATTCGCCGACGGCAAGCGTGCTCGAATCTCCCCACGTCACCGTCGGCAGGTTGGTCGCCTGAATCTTCACGACAGCCACATCGGTCTTCGGGTCAGTGGCCACCACTCGTCCTTTATACTGCCGCCGGTCCGCGAGAATGACTTCCACATCGACCGCATCGGCAATGACATGGTTGTTCGTCATAATGTAGCCGTCTGACGACACGATGACACCGGAGCCTTGGCCATATTGTCTTCGCGAGGGTGCATCCTTGAACAATCCGAACGGCAATGCTTCATCGCTGAACGCTTGATCGCGGACCATCACCGTAGAAGCAATGCTGACAACAGCAGGGATCGCCTTCGTCGCGGCCGCCTTGATCTGCGCCTGGAGTTCACCGCCGCCCGCCACGGGAATCACGCGTTCCCCGGCCAGAGCTGTTCCGCCTATGAGCGAGCCCCACAGAGAGAACCCGATCACGACTCGAAAAAGATGATGGGGTCGAAACACGTCACGATCCTTTCTCACAGAATGCTGAAAAAACCGCCGGTCTGTCTTGTTCATTTGGTCTATCTGGTCTATCTGGTCTATTCGGTCTGTCTCGTCTGTTTGGTTGAACGAAACTAACCAGATGAACCAGAAAGACCAGATAGACCGAACAGACCAGACAGACTGACGGTAAACGACTGTAGCCTAGCATGCGTACATCGGAGGCGCACTTACAATTCCACATGGCGCAGGCGAAGGGCATTGGAGATAACGGACACGGAACTGAACGTCATGGCGGCGCTGGCGATCATGGGGCTCAAGAGCATGCCCCAGACCGGGAAAAGCACGCCGGCTGCGATCGGCACCCCAATCACGTTATAGAGAAAAGCGAACAAGAGATTTTGCCGAATATTCCGCATCGTGGCCTGACTCAACCTCCGTGCCCGGAGCAGCCCGCGCAGATCCCCTTTCACCAGGGTGATCCCCGCGCTCGCAATGGCCGTGTCCGCCCCCGTTCCTATGGCGATCCCGACATCGGCCAACGCAAGGGCTGGGGCATCGTTCACGCCGTCCCCGGCCATCGCGACCACTCGGCCTTCCGACTTGAGACGGGCGATGATCTGTCCCTTTTGGTCTGGCAGGACTCCAGCCATGACCTCCTCAATGCCAAGTTGTCTGGCCACGGCTTCTGCCGTATCGCGGTGATCTCCCGTCACCATAACGATGCGGATGCCTTCGCCCTTGAGCTCCTGCACCGCGCCACGAGTAGAGGCTTTGATCGGATCTGCCACGCCAAGTAGGCCCGCGATCTGTTCATCGATGGCGACAAACAGGATCGTCTGCCCTTCATGCCGAAGCGAGGCCGCTTTGTCGTCCAACGGCGTGAGGGTCTGGCCGGATACCCCAACCGTGTTTTGCAAGAACGCAGCCGTCCCGATGGCGACACGACGACCCGCGACCGTCCCGGTCACACCTTTCCCTGTCACTGAACCAAACTGCTCGACCGGGGCAAACGTGACCCCTCGTCCTTCTGCTCCCGCTACTACTGCTGCAGCCAGCGGATGTTCGCTGCTTCGTTCTAGACTCGCGGCGAAGCGCAACAAATCGATTTCAGACCACGGTGACAGAGCCAGCAGCGACAACAGTTTCGGTTTGCCCTCCGTGAGGGTCCCGGTCTTATCAACCACCAGCGTATTCACCTTGCCGAACACCTCCAGCGCTTCAGCCTTCTTCACCAGGACACCAGCCGTCGCCCCACGGCCAGTTCCCACCATGATCGACATCGGAGTCGCCAATCCCAGCGCACAGGGGCAGGCGATAATCAGCACCGCCACGGCGTTGACCAGCGCGTAGGCCAACTTCGGCTCCGGGCCCAAGATCACCCAGGCTACCGCCGTGATCAACGCAGCAGCCACAACCAGCGGGACAAAATACGCCGCGGTCACATCGGCGAGACGCTGGATCGGCGCACGACTCCGTTGCGCCTCACTGACCATTTGCACGATCCGGGCAAGCATCGTGTCTCGTCCGACTCGTTCAGCGACCATCACAATTCCGCCTGTGCCGTTGATAGTCCCCCCGGTCACCCGCACTCCGACTGTTTTTTCGACCGGGATCGATTCTCCCGTGATCATGGATTCATCCACCGCGGTCGTACCTTCTTGGACCATCCCATCGACCGGCACTCGCTCTCCCGGCCTGACACGCAATCGATGGCCCACCTGAACAAGCTCGAGCAGCACATCCTCTTCCCGTCCATCCGGCTTGATCAGCCTGGCTGCCTTTGGCGCAAGTTTGAGCAACGCGCGAATCGCAGAACTCGTCTGACTCCGAGCCCTCAACTCAAGAACCTGGCCGAGCAGGACGAGCACCGTAATCACGGCCGCCGCCTCGAAATAGACCGCGGTCGAGCCATCATGCAGTCGGAATGAACTGGGAAGCAGCGTCGGCGCGACGGTGGCAACCATGCTGTAGCCATAAGCCGCGCCCGTCCCCATGGCAATGAGTGTGAACATGTTGGGAGCCCGGTTCACCACCGAGATCCACCCTCGCTGGAAAAACGGCCAGCCTCCCCAAAGCACCACCGGCGTCGCCAGCAGCCATTGCGCCCAGTTCCCCGTCGAACCGGTCAGGATCTGCGGGAGCGACAAGCCGGGAACCATCTCGGCCATGGCCAAGAACATGACCAAGAGGGAAGGCCCGAGACAAATCCAAAACCGCCTGGTCATGTCCTCGAGTTCGGGATTCCGTTCATCTTCGAGCGAGACGACTTTGGGTTCCAGCGCCATCCCACAAATCCGGCAGGCTCCTGGTTGTGTTTCAAGCACCTCCGGGTCCATCGGACAGATGTACTCGACCACTCCGCCGGACGGAACCGGCATGACGCGAGGAGTGCGCTGCTCAGCGGGAGTCAAATAGTAGGTCGGGTCGTTCCGAAACTTGGCGAGGCAACTCGTTGCACAGAAGTGGTAGGTCTTCCCTTGATACTCATAAGAACCGGCTGCCGTAGCCGGTTGCACCGTCATTCCGCACACGGGATCGATCACCGCAGCCTCCGTCGCAGCGGGGGCAGGCTGCATCATCGGA
The DNA here is from genome assembly GCA_965233025.1 of uncultured bacterium. Taxonomy (GTDB): domain Bacteria; phylum Nitrospirota; class Nitrospiria; order Nitrospirales; family Nitrospiraceae; genus Palsa-1315. The sequence goes on along the minus strand of CBDDRH010000011.1, from coordinate 3,955 downwards.
AGGGGCCTTCGTGTGGTCGGCTTAGCGGGAGTGACTGGCTGTGGCTGCAACGCCCGCTCAGGATCGGCTTTGAATCGTTCCAGGCAGGACAGGCCGCAAAAGTAGTAGCGCTGGCCTCGATGCTCATGACTTCCGGCTGCCGTAGCCGGATCGACCGTCATTCCGCAGATTGGATCGATCGCCATCTCTCCTCAGAAGGAGTGTTGAGTTTAACGTCCTAAGTTTTCGGACTCACCGTAACTCAGCATGTTCGAGCTTACCTTTTTGCATCGGCATCGAGAATACTCCGAATGATCGTAATGACATTTTCAGGAGTCATGTTCGCGCCATCGACTTTGATATTGCCGTCCAACAAGATCGACGGAGTGGACGACACCTGAATCCGCTCTCCCCACCGCCGACCGTCTTCAACAGCCCTAGCCGGCTTCCCGCTGGCCATTCCTTCTTCAAACGCTTTCGGGTCGAGCCCGACTTCCTTAATCAGAGCTTCTCGAATAGAGCGATCCAGCACGCCATCAATCTTGTCTTTGTGGATCGTGCGAAACAAGACCGTCCTCATCTCGTTGCCTTTGCCCATCGTCTTGGCCTGCTCATACATATCGAATGCCGTCGGCAGCTTTCCACGAATGACGGGGAACCCGACCATTGTGATCTCCAACTTGGCGCCGAACTCTTTCACGAGCAACGGCAATCCTGTCTCATCGAAGTGGTGACAATGCGGGCAATAGAAGTCGGCGAACTCGATCAACTTCACCTTGCCGGGCGTATGCGTGGACACCTCACTCGTCAAGACTTCGAACTTACCCTTCAACTCGGGTGGCGCGGCGGTGGCTAGTGAGCCCCATAGGACAACGATACTCCATACAACCGCACAAACCGCCGAGGCCCACTTCGCATACTGTCTATTCACCATATCAACTCCTTTCTTGAGTCAATGCCGCTCGCCATTATATCGAATGGGCCGCAAACTTACTCTCTGTTATACTGCGGCCATGCTAAGAGCCTGTCAGACAGTGCCCCTTCTACTGCGGCAAACGGCACTCTCTGACAGGTTTTTAGCGCGTATGCTGTTTTCCACACTGATCGTGCTCGTCACGCTCGCAGGCTGTGCCTCCACGCAAGAGACGGAGGAACGACAGGCGCTCACCTTTCCTCAAGTCAAAGCAGCACCGGATTCCTTTAAAGGTCAATCGGCGTCCTTCGGCGGCAAAGTATTGGCATCCCGGCGACAGAAAGACAGCACGAGGATCGAGGTCTTACAGCTGCCTCTCGATAAATCGCTGCGTCCCGGATACGACTTGACCCAGTCACAAGGCCGCTTCATCGCTCTGCAGCGAGAATTCCTCGATCCTGCGACCCTCCCACCGGGGACCAGAATCACCGTGACCGGCGTGGTGTCCGGTTCCATCACACTGCCGTTGGATGAGACGGACTATACCTATCCCGTCATCGACATCACGCGTGTGAAAGTTTGGACCGGATCGGAAGATGTGGCCCCTCGTACCCGACCTTACATGGGGCCAGGTCCCTATTGGGGACCTTATTGGAGCCCCTATTGGCGGCCCTGGCCGTATTACTGGTAAGCGCGAGGGGCGGGACTTGCGCGACGGACGAGACGAGTCCGAGAATCGCCGACATGCTCTTTCTGCGGTGACATTTCTCGCAAACCTCACCCTGCTCGCGCGTCTCGCTTATTCACCGTCCAGAAGACCCGACGATCCGTGCTACACGATCATCGCGCCCACCAAGGTTGAGATACTTCTGATAGTGGGCCAGCGCTTTTGGCAGGTCTTTTCGATGCAATTCGTAGAAGACTCCTAAGTTGTAGTGCGCTTCAGCATAATCCGGCTTCAATGCGACGGCACGCTCATAGGACTGCTCCGCCTCGTCAAGTCTATTCAGCTCGGTATAGATGACGCCCAGGTTCATATGCGCTTCGGCATACGCCGGGCGGTACCGCAAGACTTCAAGAAATTCCTGCTCCGCTTCCAAAGGTCTGCCTTGACTCCGATGAATAAATGCAAGATTATAGTGCGCGTCCACGAATGAAGGCTTCACCGCGATGGCCTGTCTGTACGAATAGGCGGCTTCATCGAGAACGTTGTTCTTCTCCGCCATCCGCCCTGCGAGATACCAGGCATCGGCATTTTTTGGATCGAGCTTGAGCAGCCGGCCCACCGTCTCTCGCGCCCCGCGGCTATCTCCCTGCGCTTCGTACAACAATGCGAGATTGTACAGGCCCTCACGGTGGTTCGGATGGACGGCCAGCAAGGCTTGATATGTCTTGGTGGCCGAGACGGCATCACGACGTTGCTCGTACAGCTTGGCTAAGTCGAAATACGAATCGGCATGACGAGGATCGATTTCAATCGCCCGCTTGAGTGCCTGCTCCGCTTCGGCTGACTTTCCTCGAATCCGATTGACCTCGGCCAAATCGTTCAAGGCATCGGGATATGCCGGCTTCAGCTTGAGCGCATGAGTAAAGGCATCGGCGGCCTGAGCCGGCTTCTTCTGCTTGAAATAGATCACGCCGAGCAGATGGTGCGCTTCAGCTGAGGAGGGATTCAATTCAATGGCTTTTCTGGCAGCCTCAGATGCCGCGGCAAAGTCGCCTTTTTTCAGCAGCGCAGCGCCTCGCTCGTAGTAACGCGACGCATCATCCGGTTGCTCCGCAGCCGCCAGGACTGAGACAAAATGAGAAACCACGGCCAGGCACAGGGCGAACAGTACGATTGCGCTATGCTGGAGGAGACGATTCATGGTCAGCCGACTTACCTTGTTCATTTGGTTTGTCTGGTCTATCTCGTTTGTTTGGTGTGTCTTGTTTGTTTCGTTGAACTAGACCAACTCGATGAACTAAACAAACCAGATCAACCAGAGAAACCAGTTGGGCCCGCAACAGTCTCGCAAACTATAGACGGCAGCAACTATGAAATCAACGAGGCGCGTAACAGCGTGAGATCGGTACGGGGAGACGTTCAAGGGTGACCAGCCGATTCGACGAGATGGGAACGATCCTGAGCGGCGAGGGGCTTGATGTGCGATTGCACACCTGACCCAATCAGGCCTCCCTGCACATGTTGAACGAGCACTGTTTCATCGTGCGCGTTCCACGACCACAGAGAGCTACTTGGCTACTCTCACATGTCTTTTTGCACGTCCTTCCATTCGCTCAACACCCCCGCCATCTCCGCCATCGACTCGATGTCTTGCACATCCTTGGCTTGAGGTAGCCTGATCTTCAATATTTGATGCACATCCAGTAAGTCATGCGGTCCGCCGGCATAGAGTTTCAGAATAATCAGCATTGGCCAGGAGACGACCGGAACCGTACATTCCAGAACAGACAACATCTCGATATGCCTAAAGGTTAATTCCGTGAGAGGAGACGGGAAACATACCAACTGCAACGAGATTGGTTCATGCTCAACCTCAATGGACACAGTCACCACGCCTCGCAACGGATCATCTGGTTCACCGGCCTGATAGCGGCCACCGATGAATGTTGCGAGCGCCTGTGGGTCAGCCTGGTCGATCGCAATGGCAAAATCAAAATCTTGAGTCGCTCGCGGTACTCCCCAAGCTGAGACGGCAAACCCGCCAATGAGCGCATACCTGCTGAGGAGCCCGTGACTCCGGGCCGTCTCAAGACGTGAGAGGATTTCAGCTAGCGCTTCTTGGAACACGCGCGGTGGAGAGCGGCGGCAGCGTCCGAAAGCTCAAGCGCAATGAGCAGCCGCTGTTCAGGGGTGAGTCGGCGGGCTTCGTCAATCTTCTTTTGCGCCAACATGTCGCCAAGCTTGCTGGGACGTCGCGAAGCATTCCGCCCGAGAGGCAAGGATGCGGCTGTAGACTTCGCTTTCATAGCACTATCTTACATGGAAACAATACACCCGTCACCACTCAAGACGGTGACCGGAGCAGAGACGCCCCCGCCATGATGGGAATTCGTTCG
>CBDDRH010000010.1:0-3493 GCA_965233025.1 uncultured bacterium | reverse complement strand
ACCCCTGCGAATTATCGGTGCTCGAAAAACGAACGGGGCGATCAGAAATCAGCATCGTCGCCTACGATTACTTCTCGGAATTCGCCGCCATCTGCGGTGTGCTCTCGGCCTTTGGGCTCAATATCGAAGAAGGACGGATTTATACCTTTGTAGGAACCACGCCCACCCCATCCCCGCGCCGGGAGGCTCCTCAGACGGCCAGCCGACCTAAAGGCCGGCCCGGCCTCAGTCGAAAAAAAATCGTCGATGTCTTCCTGGTTCATCCCATAGACCGCGCGGGCTTTCCCTCACCAAAACACGATGCGCTTAGACAGACGGTCAGCGACGTCGTTCAACTGCTGGATGCCGGGCAGTTCGACGAGGCACGCCAATACGTCAACCGCCGGCTCGTCGAACGATTGGACAAGCAGCGAAGCGCCTTCACCGGCCTGCTCGATACCGTGCAGATTACCTTCGACAATGGCCAATCACCGACAGATACGATTATGGACATCCGATCGGATGACACTCCGGCCTTCCTCTATGCGCTTGCGAATGCTCTGGCCATGCGGAATATTTACATTACCAAAGCCCAGATCGAATGCGACGGCACCAAGCTGCACGATCGTTTCTTTGTCAGGAATCGCGACGGGCAGAAACTACTCAACTCCGCCGATCAGCAGCAGCTGCGGCTGACCGCCGTGCTCATCAAACAATTCACGCATGCTTTGACCTGGGCTTCCGATCCGGCTAAGGCGCTGGCATCGTTCGACCAATTCCTGGATCTCATCGTGAAGGACCAGAGCAAGAACGGCAAAAGCCAGGCGCTCGACTTCGTCAGCGATAAAAAAGCCTTTCCGCTGCTCGCTCGACTGCTCGGCGCCAGCGACTTCCTGTGGGAAGACTTTCTCCGACGCCAGCACGACAACCTCCTTCCGCTGCTCACGGAATACAGGGATGCACCCCTGATCAAACCGCAGGCCACGCTCCGGAAAGAGCTCGGACGCCTGGTCGCCCGCGCCAAAACAGACGAAGCGAGGAAGGAGGCCTTGAACCGGTATAAAGATCGGGAGATGTTCCGGATCGACATCAAACACATCGTCGAGCCCTCGAGCAATTTCCCAGACTTTTCACTGGCGCTCACAGAACTAGCGGAAGTCATCATGGAACGGAGCATCACAGATTGCAGCGCCAAGCTGGAGAAATCGTACGGGCGCCCACGGCTTGCCAACAACAAGCCCTGCCCTTTTGCCGTCCTGGGCCTGGGAAAATTCGGAGCGCGAGAACTCGGTTATGCCTCGGACATCGAGGTCCTGTTCGTCTACGGCGGATCAGGCAGCACTAACGGTAAGGATGGAATTGAGAACAGCGAATACTTCGAGCGGCTGGCGCAGGAACTCCTGGGGTGGATTGAAGCCAAGCAAGAAGGCATTTATCGCATTGATGTCCGGCTCCGACCGCACGGAGGCAAGGGGGCGCTAGCCAATGCGTTCCAAGAGATCTGCAACTATTACAGTCCGACCGGACTCGCCGCGCCGTTCGAGCGTCAAGCTCTGATCAAGTTGCGCCATATCGCCGGCCACTCAGCACTGGGGCATCAACTGGAAGCACACCGAGACTCTTTCGTCTACGGAGATGCTCCCTGGGACATTCCTGCGGCACTGGAGCTCCGGAGACAACAGCTCAGACAACTGGTCGCGCCGGGGAAGGTCAACGTGAAGTATAGCGCGGGAGGACTCATCGACATCGAGTATGCCGCGCAATATCTGCAAGTGATGCATGGGCACAACCACCTAAACCTACGTACGCCGAATACCCTGCAGGCACTCGCCGCGCTGGTCAATGAGGGGCTGATCGCACGCACCGATGGAGCAGGCCTCCGGAAAGCCTACATCTTCACACGGATATTGGTTGACGGATTGCGCATGGTGAGGGGAAATACCAAAGATCTTGTGCTCCCTCCGCCGGATTCGGAGGAGTTTGTCTCCCTTGCCCGCCGTGTCGGCTACACGAAAGACGATTGGCGGGCCGGCGCGCGCGATTTGCAGTCAGACATCGAGCAGCACATGACACTCACCAAGACCTTCTTCGAACGGACGTTCGGAGTTCTGTAACGGAGTGTGCGGGAGCGGCCAGGTTCCTTCTTGCTCATAGAACGCGCGCCCTAGGAAGAGCCTCGCTCGACGGCCGCAGTGGAATCAACACAGGTGCCATTCCCGGGAGAGGAAAACAAGCAGGCTTGGAGGGAGCATCTATAACTTCATTACGCCGAAGCACCTCAACCGTTGATACAGAGATGCACTGACTCTCTCTTCTCGTCAAACCTCTCGTGGATGAATCTGCTCACTCTCGTCTTGGCCGTATCCTTAACGAGACGATCCCGCATTGCTCATGCCCCACATAGTCACTAGTACCAACCCCACAGTGATGAGAGGAGCGTAGATTGTCGCATAAATTACGGTATGGCCCATGTTCGTACCCTTCCTCTCTTTTCCCTCAATCTATATTGGCGAGTTTCGTTAGCAGCAACAGAACCCTGCGATTTTAGTCATATGACTCTATAGGCTCGTTCGATGCGCCAATAGAGTCATATCGGAAGCTCCGTCTCATGTAGAAATCCATCTCTATATATCCAGATGCCTCATAGGCGTTCAGGAGGCAATCCACTCTCCAGGTACTGCCGTTTCTTATTTAAGAACCACTTCTCTGCAACCATCCCCATGCCATGGCCAGGATTCCAATCAAACAGACGTATAGCGCGCCATTCATTAAAAAAGCGGCGGTCATCATGTTCATTCTCCTTTCAAGTGAGTTGAATCGTGCGTACGGAATAGACAGAATGCACGGGGCGTGCCGCTCTAATATCACTGAGTACGTAGCGATCAACATATTGAAATCATTATGATTTATTCTGTGATCTGCAGGAGCAACGGTAGAGCACCGCTGGTATTCCACGATGGGCCGTGGCCTGCCGTGGGCTCAGCCCACGACTGATCGTGGGCTGCTCGTTCTGAGGGAATGGATCGCGAGGTCGTACAGGAGGGTTATTCAGTTTCTTCAGCTAGAAGCCGGCCGCTTCAGACCAAACTGCTTCATCCGGCTGCGCAATGTGCTGGGAGGGATCCCCAAACGCACGGCCGCTCCATCGGGACCTTCGATGTGCCAGTTTGTCAGCGTGAGGGTCTGCAGAATGTGCCGTTGTTCGAGATCTTTGAGGTCGGCGGGTGGCAACACCATGGAGGGGGCGCCCTGCGAACCCAAGATATGTTCGTCGATTCGCAAGAGAGGATCACGAGATAGAATCATCGCTCGCTCAATCACATTTTGCAGCTCACGGATATTCCCAGGCCAGGTGTAGCGAATCAAGCGTTCGAGAGATTCCTGGTCGATATCCTGGCACGAACGGCCGAGTTTCAGGCAGTATCGCTTCAGGAAATGTCGCGCTAATATGGGGATATCATCCGGGCGATTCCTGAGCGGGGGCAAGCCGATAGGAAAGACATTCAGGCGATAA
>CBDDRH010000009.1:0-6206 GCA_965233025.1 uncultured bacterium | reverse complement strand
CATGCAGATCAACGGTCGCGTCCACCGCGATCAAGGCGGTGGCGAGTCCCACGGCGCCCAGAACGATCACTGCGGGTGCGAACCAGAAGCTCGACCGCATTTCTTGCCACCAATAGTGCAGTTTCGTTATCATTCTTAGTTACTTTTCCGTTATGGTTTTGGTTCTTTCGTCTGCTTCTCAGAAGTAGGAGCGCCGGAAGCAACCCGTAAGAGATTCTCCTCGTCCTTCAATGGTTGTGCCTGCCGCGCCTGTTCCTCAATGACGACGGCTTCGCTGTATAAGCCGGCTTCCGCTTTCGTGGACACCGCATCGAGTTCTTCGTGCCGCGATTCAGGAGGGAGCCCTTTTCCCGGCATGGCGCCATGCGCATCTGCCGGTTGCCCATCGAGCACGGTGACGGGAATGCCGTGCGGGAAGACAACCTCTCGAGCCTCGTCGGGCATTGAGATGCCATGTCTCTGAAAGGCGAGTTTCACCAGCCGGATCACCGAAGACCGCACTTTCAACCAGCTGTGTTCGCGGCCGTTGAGCCAAAAGTAGACACGCAGGTTGATTGTTGCCCTCCCCAGACTGTCCACCAGCACCGAGGGCTCGGGGTCGTTCAGTACGGCGGGGTGGTCCGCCAGCACCTTCCGCGCAATCTCCTGAGCGTCGTTGATCGAATCATCATAGCCGATGCCGACATCAAAGTCCTCGCGCCGATTGGAGTTGGTCGTGAAATTGCGGAGATTACTCTTGTAAACAGCTGCGTTGGGGATCTGCACGAGGTTGCCGTCGAGGGTCATCAAGATCGTCGTGCGCACGTTCAACTGCTGCACGTACCCCGTCACGCCGGTAACCTCGACCAAGTCGCCCGTCTCGAACGGCCGCTGCATGCTAAGGAAGATGCTAGCCAGAAAGTTCTCGGTGATGTCCCGGAAGGCGATGCCAACGGCCAGACCGATCAGGCCGGTGCCACCGACCACTGTTAGGGCGAGTTGTGTCAGGCCGGAGACTCTTAGCACGATATAGGCGCCGAAAAGGAAGACGAGCACGCCTCCTCCACGCGCGATCACATTTCGCAGGAGGCTAGCTCGAATCCGTTGGCGAAGGAACGTCCGGGCTCCTCGCGTTGCCAGCATGCCAGTCCCCACCGACAGGGCGAGGATGAGCAGCCCGAAGGCGAAAAAGGGAAGGGAGCGGATAAAGTCGCGCCATAACACCAACAGTCCGCTCCACGCCGGACGGAAATCCCACACCGACGGTTCGGGCACCTCCATCCGGTTGGCCACGGCGACGACATCCTGGGTGTTGCGCGCCAGATCACCGGCCCATTTCTTGAGCTCAGCGGACTCCACTCGACCGTTGAGAAAGACGACTCCTTCCTCGACCCGGACTTGTGGGTCGGTGAACCAGTCGGTGGCATCCAGGACGCTCTGGAGACGCCTGTGGATCTCTTCATCGCGCGCGACGGGGTTGACGTCTACCTTCGCGGGCGCCGGGGAGAGCTCTTCTTTGGTGGAAACGGATGGTTTCTGCAGTTCGCTGGCTTTGCCTACTGGTTCCTGCGCCACGACTGTTGAGGTCGGCACGCTACACACAGAACCGAGCAACACCGCCCGCAAAACCAGTTTATAGCAGCGGTGTGCCGACAGTGCAGGCACAAACCAAAAGCTCGCCCGCAGATTGTTCCGCGACCGTTTGAGTTTATCCATGGTTCAACCTTCCATGTGTCCTGGTAAGAGAGCGGGCAAAGTTCATGCCCGGTTCCTCTTTCGTTCGCTCTTCTTTTGTCCACGGCTCACCAGCAACAGGAACAGATATCCGCCCAACGCCGCCGCCAGACGCCGCACCGCCGCTTCGCCGATGTCAGAACTCGCGCTCGCGACCAGCGCGCGGCGCCCTTTCTGAGGTTGCCCAGTGGCTTTCATTTCAAAGTTCCTTTCCTTCCGGATTTCTCCGATGTCTTGTGAAGAGGATGCCCGCCGTAACCGTGGCGCAGCAGGGCGACGGCTTTGCCGGCAACACTGTCTGAATCGCGATAGCGGAAGAAAGCCTGTTCCTTGATTTGATTGACCCTTAGCTGACGACCGTAGATGCTTGGAACTCTTCTCTGCTTGTAGATTTTCTTCAGCAATCGAAACCGACGACGCCGTTCGCCTTGCGGGCGTTCGCGGCGGCCGCGTCACGGGGGGTAGTTCAAAAAAGTAGTAACGCGGAGGAAGTTGGTTTCTCCCGGGGGAGTGTATGGCGCCGCGGCCACGATCACTACCGTATTTCCCGGCATCACAATCCCTTTTTTGAAAGCAAGGTCAATTGCCGCCTTTATCATTGCCTCAATCGATGTGAATTCTTCTGACAGGAATGGCTGGACACCCCAGACAAGCATGAGTGGCCGCACGGTTTGGGGCTCAGGGGTGACAGCGACAATGGGCTGGACCGGTCGGTATTTCGCGACGAGCCGAGCCGTTTGGCCTGTCCGGGTACAGCAGATAATGGCTGTTGCTTTAGCCTGATGGGCCACGAGACTTGCGGCATGGGCAATAGCTTCAGAGGAGGAAACGTTGTCGGTCGGAGAAAGGGATACGAAGGGTCGCCGGGCAAAAAGTCGGCCCTCCGCCACCTCGGCAGTCTCTGCCAGAACCTTGACTGCCTCGACGGGATGAGCGCCTATGGCGCTTTCCTCTGAAAGCATCAACGCATCGGAACCGTCGAGCACTGCGTTTGCAATATCGGCAACTTCCGCGCGGGTGGGTCGAGGGTTTTCCACCATAGAACGAAGCATCTGTGTGGCTGTCACCACAGGTTTGGCTGCCTGCATCGCTTTGGAGATTAGCTCCTTCTGGATGTGAGGCACCTGAGCGATCGGAACTTCAATACCGAGATCACCGCGGGCCACCATGATGGAATCAGCAGCGGCAAGAATTTCGTCTATCATGTCCAACGACTCAAGCTTCTCGATTTTGGCCATTAGGGGAAGGTTTGCTTGGTGAGCCGCAAGGAAGCCTCGGGCAGATTGAATATCAGCCGGAGAGCGGACAAAGGAGAGTGCAACCAGATCCACACTTGCTTCAAGGCCGGACAGAAGAAGCTTCTGGTCTCGCTCTGTGAAAGCGGGCAAGCTTGAGCTTCCCCCTACCACGTTGACGCCTTTCTGATTCGTAAGGACTCCACCGAGAACGACTCGGCAAACGATCTCCCGTGGGGCGACTGATTCGACCTCGATCTCCACTGTCCCGTCGGCAAGTACAATGCTTTGACCTGGCCTCACTTCGTCAGGAAGTTTGGCATAGCTGACCGAAACGGATTCATGATCCCCGGGAACTTCCTCAGTTGTGAGGCGGAATCGATCTCCGGCATGAAGCTCGACCGAGCCATCTTTGAAAACGCCAAGCCGGATCTTGGGACCGGGTAGATCCTGAAGGATGGCAACAGGCTTTCCGGTCTCCTCCGCGACGTTCCGGATGCGGCGTATGATGGACTGGTGTCCGCTTACCGTCCCGTGGGAGAAGTTGAGACGAAAGACATCGGTGCCGGCCTCCACCAACTTTCGAAGCATCTCGGCCGATTCGGTAGCAGGACCAACGGTGCAAATGATCTTTGTGCGACGCATGAGGCGTAACCCTATCGATCTGAGGCAACCACGGCTGGGGCTGGAGACATCTCCTCCCCTAGGATGAGTCGTCGATTCCTATCCGAGGGAATTTCTGGTCCCACAGCGGGCCGGACGCAGCCGGAATAGTGTTTCAAAAGAGGTAAATAGATCAAGATACTATTCCCCGTAGCGTAGTTTTCATCGCGACGGCGGAAACCTTTCCCCTAATCTATTTTCCAGCTCCTCTATCTTCTTCTTATTTGAAATTACCGATCTTCTTTTTACTATGGCAGGAATCGATACCAACAAACTCACTAGCTCCCAAGGCAAATGTTAACATCAGCACCAAAGCCAACGAGCCTTCAAATTGCCAAACCAAAAAAATCATAGCAACGGGGATAGCATTTTGCAGTGCAAAGATGACAGTTAAAATGGCTAACCCTAATGCCACAATCAGGAATGGCTGCATCGTAAGATCCTTTCTTTGAGGACCTCCCTCCATCGTGTCTAATTCTTGTAACCGGGACAGTAGCTCTCCTATTCCTTACTCACTTGCCAAAGCTATCAATAGTTCCTTCGCGCTATTGATCTCCTGATCCGTGATCTCGCCCGAGGTAAAAAGCCTTATTCTTCCGCCTTTATCGATGATGACGACGTTGCTTACGTCGGCTTTCATCTTATAGTCGGAAGACATCGTGCCTTTCCAGTCGCAGTATATGGTGACGTCCTCTTTCTTAGAGTATTCCTTGATTCTTCTTTTCCATATGCCCCGGAAGGGCCAGACTGCGTCCGAGCAATCGATAATGGGGAGTCTTACCAGGACGTCTTTTAAGGCATCCGTCTGCTTGTAATACAGTGTCCTTAATTCATCCTTTAGTCTCTTATTTGCGTCCACAATGTCTTTGTTTTGGTAGAATATGATAGCGACCTTGCCCTTGATCATATCCAAGGTCAGTTCCTTGTTATCGCCCGATTGAACTCTAAAGTAGGGAGCCGCGGCGCCGATCAAGTCGCTTGCTGCCGGAGAAGAACATTGGAAAACTGGCAGGCTGAGCAGGGTGACCACAAGAGTGAGATTCCTTTGGAACATTTTCTGCTCGACCATAGCCGTTCAAACAATACCTTCGGATTGCCTTGGTTGTCTCAAGGTAGTTCTCGCAGTATCTCGTTTGCAGTGATGCTCCGGAAGGTTGCTGGCGGTTTGTTCATACCCCACCAACGATGCGCTCAGTATTTCACTCTCCAGTCGGTTTTCGTCACTATAAGTCTTCATTTCACAAACCTCTTGCGAATCGATTGCAATTCCCATCGGCGTTTCGCGCCGGGCTTCGGTTAGGCCATTTTCAGCCCGTTGAATACGTCGAGGATGATCTCGGAAATGATCAGCCGGGCCAGAGTTGTGTCATGGTGTTCCTTTCACAAACCGCAAGTGGATGCTCGGCGGCGCCCGACGCCATCTGTAGTCCTTCACTTCTATCCGTGACGAATACAGCTCGATCCGCGCGGGCGCTGGCTTCTCGCCGCCGCCCGTGAACCAAGGGGCTTGATTCCCGCTGGGCCCCGTCATAACCAGCCACCGGAAAATCCAGCTCGGCGCAGCCCGGCGACAATATAGGGACACTGCCGCATGAACCGCCATATGAGTCCCGAACGATAATTTCGATCATCAATACAATCGGCCCTTGGTTCAGCCCGTAATTCCACGGTGAAACCCAACCCACCTCACTGCCGGATTTAACCGGGTAGCTGGGATTGAAGCTCGCTTTAAAGCCATAGGACTCGGCCTTTTCCAGATGGACGTCGTCAATGAAATACCGGGCCGCCGGCAAAACGATCTCCGGCGCGAATGGCAGTGAGGCGATCACCGCCCATGACTTCAGGCAAGTTCCCCGTCGGCCAGGGACGTTCGGCGATCTCGCGTCGCCAGATTTTGTCCAGCGGTAGCAGTCGCTGACTGACGGGCGCGTAGACCGCCCTGGACGTGGGACGGTTGTAGAAGAGATGAAATTCGGTGATTTCATCCTGGCCTATCCTGAGCGTAGTCGAAGGGCTGTGGCGCGTCCGGCTCTCCACGAGAACCTGCCCCACGAGGGGGGTGATGGCCTTGACGGAATTCGGCACGGTGAAGAGTCCCATCAACGGGAGGCCCGCGTCCGCCAAGCGCGCATGAACGCGCTCACCGACGGCCCAGATCTGGGGTTTGCCTGGCAGAGCCGCCAGCGTCTTAATCGCATAATCGGCCACCACATCATTAAACTGGCCTACCAGTCCCTGGTCTGAACCGAACACGACCGCGCCCAGCGCACCCGCCACTGTTTGTCCTTTCCGTTCCGCTACTAAGGCCGTCGGCGCGCTTTCCCGGAAACAGACGCCCAACCCCAGCTCCACGGTGCGATAGTAGTCGGCCAAGGCGCGCACCAATTGCTCGTATTGGCCGATACAGCGGCCAAGGCTTTCATCGAGCGGACGAGGGGGTGGAGATCTCCGGCGCTGTTGCTCTTGCGGCGTAGGCTCGCCGTGGTGTCGCTCATCACTCCTCCGGGAGTTTCGGCCTGGGCGGAGGCGGGTCAGTCCTGCGACTCTTTTGCTCGCGCAGTCGCCCGAGGGTGCTTTCGATCAATCTGCCCAACT
>CBDDRH010000008.1:0-19388 GCA_965233025.1 uncultured bacterium | reverse complement strand
GGTTGGGCCACGTGGAGACGCGCGTGGCGAATTTTTGATGCGGCCGGGGCTGGATACCAGCGTCTTAAGCAAGATCAAAGCTTGAGGCGAAGGTTCGATTTAAACGGGAAGTATGGCTATTTCAAAATGTTAGAATCGCAGTTGCGCGGAGAAACAGACTCCTGGGCGATCAGATGGTATCTCAGTGTGTTTTTGATGAACGGATTAACCCTATATCCGAAGAAAACTTTGGTGGGTAATTTTGGTTTCGACGGCAGCGGAGTTAATTGTGTGGCCAGCAGTATTGAAGGGGACACGATAGAGCGGCACTTCCGCGTGATTACGATGCCGAAACTGATGTCGGTGTCGGATAGGTACGAGGTAGTCCTGCAGAGGTTTCCCAAGGCAAGATTGAATATCAAGACCATGTCGAACAAGATGCGGCATCTCTTTAAAAGCATCTGCAGTGGATAAAATACTTAGGTCACTCTATCGCTCTTATGGGGCTTGGTTGTACCCGGTTTTCAGGATGAAGCCCTGGAAACTTGGCTATGCGCCATACAAATTTTCAGCAATTCGTCGTGCGATAGCCCAAGGCGTGTTAAGCGACGGTAGGTTGCCGGTTGGTCACGGTTTCCGATTGGATGAGAGAATTGTTGAATATCCGTGGTTGTTTTCACGGCTTCCTTCATCTGCTGGTAACTTGTTGGATGCCGGATCGGTTCTGAACTATGAATTTTTGTTAAGCCAGCCCTCCCTGGCTAACAAGCGCGTATTTATTTCTACGCTGGCTCCGGAAAGTGATTGTTACTGGAATCAGGCGGTATCGTATGTCTACGAGGATTTGAGGGAATCCTGTTTTGGTGACAACTATTTCGACTGGGTGGCGTCTCTTTCCACCATCGAGCACATCGGCTTGGACAATACCATGTTGTATACGCAGGATGAGGCAAAACGTGAAAACGACCATGACGCGTATCTCGCGGCGGTTAAGGAATTTAGACGAGTGTTGAAGCCCGGCGGAACGTTATTTCTCAGCATGCCGTATGGGCGTCGTTGCAACCATGGCTGGTTTCAGATTTTCGATGCGGACATGGTGGATCGCATCCTCAAGATATTCGCGCCTGTTGAATGTCGCGAATCTCATTCCAAGTATCAATCTGATGGTTGGGTTGTCTCAGACCGGGAACAGTCTGCAGCCGCCACATACTTCGATATCCACACTCAGAAACACTATGATGCTGACTTCGCGGCTGCATCCAGGGCCGTTGTGTGCCTGGAGTTAAGAAAGTAGTCATGCTTGTTGGCATGATGAAGCGGATCGTGTTGTCCCGCCGGATGGTGCTGGATGCGAAAGCCGTCATTCATTCAACGGCGGCCGTGCATAATATCAGGAAGCAGCGGCAGGCGATTCGAGTGGGTGCCAATACGCATCTCAAGGGGGAGTTGCTTACTTTTGCTCATGGCGGAGAGATATCGATTGGTGAATATTGTTATGTCGGGGAGCAGAGTCACATCTGGTCGGCCGCATGCATTAGTATCGGCGACCGCGTGTTGATTTCCCACAATGTCAACATTTTCGATAGCCTTACCCATCCTGTCAGTCCAGGGGAACGACATCGGCATTATCAGCAAATCATTACTCACGGCCATCCTGACCGGGTTGATTTAGCGGAGGCTCCGGTACGCATTGGTAATGATGCATGGATTGGTTGCCTCGCAATTGTCCTGCGGGGTGTGACAATAGGCGAAGGTGCAATCGTGGGGGCAGGTAGCGTCGTGAGCAAAGACGTTCCGCCCTTTACCATCGTTGCAGGCAATCCCGCCAGAGTTGTTCGGGAACTCGACCCAGATGAGCGATAAATA
This sequence comes from uncultured bacterium, assembly GCA_965233025.1. Classification (GTDB taxonomy): domain Bacteria; phylum Nitrospirota; class Nitrospiria; order Nitrospirales; family Nitrospiraceae; genus Palsa-1315. Next base: position 17,543 of record CBDDRH010000008.1, on the reverse strand, counting down.
TTTGTCCTGGGAGGAAGCCGTTGCGTGGTTGGTAGCCCAACCGGACAAACAGGAACTGGTACGGGATTGTTATTTCGACTCCTCGCCGGAAGCCGCCGCCGAACGCTATTCGCAAAGCGATGAATGGAAGGCGATCCGCGCCTTGTTGCCGCCCGTTCCGGGCCGCGCCTTGGACGTGGGGGCCGGCCGTGGCATTGCCAGTTATGCATTGGCGAAAGCGGGCTGGAATGTCGTGGCGATAGAACCTGATCCCAGCGATTTCGTCGGCAGGGGGGCCATTCGCAACATCGCGCAGTCTAAAGGACTGCCGATCGAGGTCGCGGAGGAATTCGGCGAGTCTATACCGCATGATTCAGGTTCTTTCGACCTGGTCGTTGCCCGGCAGGTCTTGCATCATGCGCGTGACCTTCCGGTCTTGTGTGCGGAAGTGTTCCGTGTGCTGAAACCGAGAGGAACATTCATCGCGGTACGGGATCATGTGATTTCTTCCCCCGACGACTTACCCGCGTTCTTGCAGATTCACCCACTGCACCAGTTGTATGGCGGGGAAAACGCCTTTCAAGCGAATCAGTATCTGGATGCGCTGCGGGCTGCGGGCTTCCATTTGGAGCAAGTATTGCGCTCATTCGACAGCGTGATCAATTACGCGCCTCATACCCGCGACTCGCTGCGGGAGGGACTCCAGTCCAGACTCAGCCGTTTGCCGCTTGGCAGCCTCGTAGGATCGTGTCTCGCTGTGAAGCCGATCATGGACATGTCGCTTGCAGTATTGTCGCGCATTGACCGTCGTCCGGGCAGATTGTACTCGTTTATATGCAGCAAGCCGCAGCAGTGAGATGAAATCGTGACAACGGTTTGGATTACCGGCGGCAAAGGTTTTATCGGCAGGCATCTGGCCAGATTGGTTTCTGCGCATGGCAACCGGGTCTGTGGTATCGGGCATGGGTTATGGCCTGCTGAAGAAGCGGGAAAGTGGGGATACACGCATTGGTGCAACGGCGAGATTGAGGCGGTCAATCTCAGCCAGTTGGCGCAGGCTTCCGGACTGCCGGATATTGTGTATCACCTGGCAGGCGGCTCTTCGGTAGGACCGTCATTCCAGTATCCTCGCGAGGATTTTTGCCGTTCGGTCGAGAGCACCTCACGTCTTCTCGAATGGTGGAGGCTCAACGCGCCGGATACCCGTATTGTTAGCGCATCCAGCGCCGCGATCTATGGCGCCGCCTCTGCAGGGCCGATTCCGGAGGACGCCGTCATCTCTCCCTATTCGCCGTACGGCTCGCACAAGGCGATGATGGAAAGTCTGTGCCGCACCTACGCGGAGAATTTCGGGTTGCGGGTTGCAGTTGTCCGGATGTTCTCGGTGTATGGTGCGGGGCTGGAGAAACAATTGATCTGGGATCTGTGCGGCAAGCTGGCAGTGGCTAAGAACGGTCCGGTGGTGTTGGGGGGTACTGGGCTCGAGTGGCGCGACTGGTTGCACGTCTCCGATGCGGCGGCTCTGCTTTGGCTGGCGCGTGCGCAATGCGATGGAAGTTGCCCTGCGCTCAACGGAGGCACGGGCCTCGCCACTTCAATTCGTGAGGTGGCTGGAATGGTCTGCGAGGCATGGGGTGGGGGCGCTGGCGTCGAATTCAGCGGTATTGCACGAGCGGGCGACCCGCCTTGTCTTGTCGCTGATTGTACAAGGGCAATCCAACTTGGCTTTAAGCCTGGGGTGATGCTTGCTGAGGGTATTCGTGAGGCTGTCGGCTGGTTTAAAGCCAGGAAATAAGGCATGCGTGTTGCCTTCGACTTGATCGATAGCGCGAGATGGACGGGCGGTTATAACTATCTGCTCAATCTATTCAGGGCTATCCGGAATTACGAGGCGGATCATATCAGCCCGATACTGTTTTGCGGTGAAGATGCGAATGAACATGCGTTGCACGCCTTTTTTGAGGTTGGTGGCATAGAAGTTATTCGGTCTTCTATATTTAATGCGCAGAAGAAGTCATCAAACATCTTGCGTGCATTCCTCTTCGGAGTAGATTCCAATGCGCTTCAGTTGTTCCGCCAGCACAAGATCGATGTTGTGTTTGAAAACGCGACGTTTTATGGGCGTCGTTTCCCTATTCCAGCCATTGCGTGGTTGCCCGATTTCCAGCATCGTCACTTGCGGAACTACTTCGGGTTTCGTGCGTACTGGCGGCGTGAATTAGGCTTTCGCGCGCAAGTGGCATCCGGCAGGATAATTATGTTGAGCAGCGAGGATGCCCGGAAGGACTGCGAGCATTTTTATCGGAAGGCGAGGGGCAATACTGCGGTGGTGCGTTTTGCCACCTCCATTCCGGCCGACCTGATCGATGCGTTTCCCGAGAAGGTGATACAGGAATATCAATTGCCCCCCAAGTTTTTTTATCTGCCCAACCAGTTCTGGAAGCACAAGAATCATATGGTGGTCATTGAGGCGCTTGGCGTGCTGAAGCAGCAGGGGTTTGGCGCTATTGTCGCAGTGACCGGCAATCCGCTTGATCCACGGCATCCTGAATATGGTGGGCAACTGAATGCCCGTATCGAATCGCTTGGGCTACGGGATAGTTTCCGCATTCTCGGCCTGGTACCAAGGCGGCATGTAATCGCGTTGATGCAAACCTGCATTGCGCTTATCAATCCATCGTTCTTTGAAGGGTGGAGCAGTACCGTCGAAGAAGCGCGTGCGCTAGGCGTTCCGATGCTGCTATCGGACATCCCTGTGCATCGTGAGCAAATGGGAAACGATGCGACATATTTTAAAGCCGATAATGCGGAAGGTTTAGCCTCGAAGCTCCGAGAAATTGCCTCGGCGAGCCCTTCGTTAATTTTAGATCGAGAACTACATGCCCAGAGCAGCGAAAAGGAGCGTCGTTTCGCGCGAGACTTTGCCGTGGTGGCCCATAGGGCGGTTACCCAGTATCGATTGATGGATGTAGCCTGATCACAGCGTCATGAAAATTACTATTGTCACTGTGTGCTATAACGCGGAGCGCACCATTGGCGAAACGCTTGAATCCGTCGCCACGCAGAGCCACCAGGACGTCGAAAACATTGTGATTGACGGGGCGTCTACGGACAAGACACTCAAGATCGTCGAACGATACACGGGCACTCTTGCCCATGTGCTTTCCGAGCCCGACCACGGTGTGTACGATGCTATGAATAAGGGCTTAGCGCTGGCATCCGGCGAGGTGGTCGGCTTTCTCAATGCTGATGATGTATATGCGGATAAAGATGTACTTTCTCGAGTTGTGGATATTATGGAACGCGAAAGTCTGGATGCCTTATTTGGTGATGTCGAGTTTTTCAGGCCAGAGGATCCCACACGAACTGTACGCCGGTACCGTTCTGCACGATTCAGCCCTGACCAGATTGCCTTAGGTTGGATGCCAGCTCATCCGGCGCTCTTTCTTCGACGCCGTGTGTATGAGAGCTATGGCATTTTTCGTACCGATTATCGCATCGCCGGGGATTTTGAGTATTGTGCCCGCATTTTCCATGGCAATACCCTGGTCTACCGAAGTCTTCCTGAAACGCTTGTGCGCATGCGCACTGGCGGCATCAGTACCAGTGGTTGGAGGAATACCGTATTGCTCAATAGAGAAGTGTTGCGCGCGTGCCGTGAGAACGGGATTGATACCAACATTCTTAAGATCTTCTCCAAATACCCTGCCAAGCTATTGGAGTTCTTGATCAAATGAAGGGCATACTCAAAGCATTCCCTGCCGGAGCAGGTAGACGAGTAGAGGAGCTGTGAGCCTGATCGATACACTATGGGCGGTCGTATCCTCATAACCGGAGCAACCGGGTTCATAGGTTCGGCGCTGAGTCATGGTCTTCTAGAGGCTGGGCATCCTGTTAGAGGAGTAGTAAGAGATTCGAAGGGGGTACCACATTGGGCGACTCCTGAGCCCGCCAATTTTGACTGGGTGATTCTTCATGATCGCTCGACAGAACGTGAGACCAATGAGGCTCTGCAAGGCGTGCAGATTGTGGTTCATCTGGCTGCTCGAGTTCATGTGATGGTCGATGATGCACCCAATCCACTTCGAGAATTTCAGCGGGTGAATGTCGATTGGACGGAACGTTTGGCGCGAGCCGCTGCCTCGCAGGGCGTTCATCGATTTGTGTATTTGAGCTCGATCAAAGTCAATGGCGAGCAGACCGTTGTCCCATTCACGGAGCAGGACCCTCCAAAGCCCCAAGATCCCTATGGCGTCTCGAAGTGGGAGGCAGAACAGGTGCTTGCTCGAGTCTCGATGCAGACAGAGATGGAGACCGTAGTCGTTCGGTCGCCATTGGTCTATGGTCCGGGTGTTAGAGGGAACTTCCTTCAGCTTCTGAATATCATCCGTCGAGGTTTCCCGTTTCCACTGGCGAGTATCCGCAATCAGCGCAGTCTCGTCTATCTCGGAAATCTCGTCGATGCCTTGGCACGATGCACCCAAGATCCACGAGCAACGGGCCGAACCTACTTGGTTCGCGATGGAGAGGATCTCTCGACTCCCGAATTGGTCCGACGACTTGGCGTCGCAATGGGAAGCAAAGTGTGCCTGTGGTCATGTCCGACGACATTTCTTTACTGGATGGGACAGGTTGCCGGGAAACGGGAAATAATCGATCGGCTTGTCGGATCTCTTCAGGTCAATTCGTCGAAGATCCAAACAGAGCTTGACTGGTATCCGCCTTTTACTGTCGACGCTGGGCTTTCAGAAACTGCTGCCTGGTTTCAGGCCCGAACAATGAGTCTGAATCCTTGACCATCCAGATAAACGATCCTTGCGTCAGCGACCGGTGCCACGTATAGAGGGAAACTGCACATCTTTCGCCTCGACACAAACGACTATGTCGGACAGGCTCCTAGAAAAACTTATCGACCCGGCTTGGTACAGCACCGATACTGCGATCCTGGTTTTTGGTTATCGTGTGCGCACCTCGTTTACAGCTGCCGTACCTGATCTGATCGCAGCGTATCGCGCAAGCCGTGCATGATGGTTACTCTTCCCGCAATTATTTCCGTGGTGTTCGCCTGGTGGCTCACAGGCCGTTTGTGCTCGCAGAGATCTTTTCTTCGGATACTCGATCATCCCAATGAGCGATCATTACATCGCACACCGACTCCACGGACCGGAGGGTTGGCCATTATTGTGAGTGTCGTGATCAGTCTCGTTGTGGCCGCCTGTGTCGTAGCAATTTCTCAGCCCTCGGCGGCTTTTCTGCCGAAGGGGCTGGCATCGGGGAGTCTCTGGATTGTTGGTTCAATGTTGCTTGTGTTCGTCGTGTCCTTTGCTGACGACAGGATCGGTCTTCCTGCGAGTCTTCGCTTCGCCATTCAGGCAACAGCAGCCCTTATCGTTATAGGCGGTGTGGGACTAACACTTTCTTCCATTCCGATTCCGGGGGTTCAGACCATCCCGCTCGGATGGATGGCGGGCCCAGTGAGTGCCATATTCCTGCTCTGGATGGCTAACCTTTACAACTTCATGGATGGCATGGATGGTCTCGCGAGCGGAATGACTGTCCTCGGCTTTGGATTTCTGGCTTATTTCGGATGGAAGGCTGGGGCTCCGGCCATGTTCCTGATCGCCACCTTGGTCGCAATGAGTGCTCTGGGATTTCTCGTCCATAATTTCCCGCCGGCTCGTATCTTCATGGGCGATGCCGGCAGTATCACGGTCGGCTTTCTGGGTGGCACGCTGATCCTCTTAGGGGTTCGTGATAAGATCTTTGATCTTTGGGTTCCGATCATCCTCTTTTCTCCATTCATTTTGGATGCGACAGTGACGTTGATGCGACGAGTGGTCCGTTTTGAGAAGATCTGGGAAGCTCATCGTGAACACTATTACCAACGGCTGGTCCTTAGCGGGTGGGGCCACCGACGGACGGTTTTGACAGAATATGGGGTGATGGCTCTGTGTGGAGGCCTTGCGGTACTCTATCAGGATGCATCGGAGGAGTGGCGGCTTGTCATTCTGGGGCTCTGGGGGGTGCTGTTTTTCTTGCTCGCCTTTGCAGTGAAGGGAGTCGAGCAACGAATGCAACCGGTTGGTCGTTGAAAGGATAGTAGTGCCAACGACTTCATCTATGGCCATGCCGTCATCCGATCGGGTGCCCTATCTCGATACCATCATCCGCGTGGTCTTGGCTGTCTTTATCGCGGTGCTCCCGTTCAAGTCCCTTCTAATTGTGGAACGAAACGGGTTTATTTTCCTGCTTGGTTTGCTGGTTGTATGGTGTGTCGTCAATCGGGGACTATTCTATACCCGGACACCGTACGATAAGCTCTTGCTGGCTTTTGTGGTCTGGGTGGGGCTGACGATCCCATTTTCCGTGGATCCGTCCTATAGTGTGAAAGAGTATGGAAAGTTGCTTAAGCACATGGTGGTGTTCTACGCGGTGGTTTATTTCTTCAGAGGGCTACTCTATCGGCAAGTTCTCTTCGGGCTGGTCGGGATCTTGGCACTCCTTGTCGCCGGATATGGTCTCTCACAATTCAATCTTGAAAATCCCCAAGCAGTGATCTCGTTTCTTCCCGCTGAACAATGGCTTACCACATTTCTGGTCATGATCATTCCTTTCGGGCTGACTGTGGCGTTAGGAGAGGGGCCTGTAGCGATACGAGCCGGTAGTGCGTTTATCGTAGGAATGATGACGATCTGCTTGATTTCCACCCAGTCGCGCGCAGGCTTGCTTGCCCTTGTTGCCGAGCTTTGGGTGATTGTCTGGTTCATCCGTTCAACCTCCTCCAAGATTGCCGCGGGGTTAGCCACGGTATTTGCGATCGCTGTTGTCGTGATAGTCCTCAATACGGTATCCACTCCTGTTATAGGGCAGACTGCCGATATTACGAATTCGATCCCAGTCAGAAAGGATGTTGCCTCCGTGGTGCATCGCATCGATATTTGGTGGTTTACCCTGTCAGAAATTGCCAAACACTGGTTGGTTGGGATCGGATATGGGATCCATAGTTATCAGATGCTCTATAACCAGGGCGATGAAGTTGTCATGCCTGGGCATCTGGCCGTTAGGAATCAAGGGACACATAATATCTTCCTCTATCTGGCACTCCATGTTGGGCTTCCAGGCATGTTGCTCTTTGCGTGGTTCTTTGTTCGGGTCGTTCGAAGGACTTCTGAGGAATACCGCCAGGCTCACGATTGGCTGTCAAAGGCCATACTCATGGGATCAGTTGTCAGCGTCGTAGGGTTGATGCTACGCCTCCAGTTCGATCAAATGCTGGTCGGGATATTGGCGGTGCTCTTCTGGGTGCTTCTAGGGATGGCAGTCTTGAGTTACCCGTCATATAATCGAGTCGCTGAGAAAATGCGAAGTCGAAGGTCAGTAGCTGCCACGGAAATCTAATGCGAACAGTCGTGATCTCACAGTTTCATCGTCTCGTCGGCCGGTATGGGCAATTCGTGCTTCAGTACAGATCTGTCCTTGTTATCTGCATACAGCTTGGGCTGATTGCGGCGGCGAATCTGACCGCATTTGCTTTCCGATTCGAAGGGGAAATTCCCCCGGAGTATGAAAGACTATTCCTTCTGGGCCTTCCCTTCGTCTTAGCGATCTATGGGGTTGGGCTTGTCGCATTCGGCATTCAGCGCGGGCTTTGGCGGTATGTCGGCCTTCATGATTTAGGCCGCATCCTATGGGCCTCCGTCATGAGTTCAGCGGTGTTCTATGGGGTGGTGCATGGTCTTCTTGGATGGACCGCCTATCCCCGCTCGGTCATTATTCTCACTGGTGTGCTCAGCGGGCTCTTCCTCGCTAGTATCCGGTTGGCGGTTCGCTGGTTCCGTGAATGGCTTCATGTAGTGAGCCCGACGGCTCGAAGAGTGTTGGTGGTCGGAGCGGGCAATGCCGGCGAGTTGTTGATCAGGGATATGTTGAGCGATGGGAACTCGAACTACCGACCGATCGGGTTGGTAGACGACGATCCGATCAAGCGGAAGATGAAGATTCACGGGATTCCCGTCGTGGGGACTATCGCGGATATCACGGGTGTCGCTCGAAGCCTTGTCGCGCATGAGATCATTGTGGCAATTCCGTCGGCCTCAACTGCATTGAAGCAACGAATTCTTGTCGCGTCGGAGGGGTGCAAGATTCCGATCAAGACCTTGCCGAGCGTGAAACAACTGCTGGCGAATCCGGAAGCGCTGAGACAGGTCAGGCCGATGAGCCTGGAGGATCTTCTCCAACGTGAACCGATTCAGATGGATCGGCAGGAGTTGCATCCGTTACTGGAAGGGAAACGAGTACTCGTAACGGGCGCCGGGGGATCGATCGGCTCTGAGCTCTGCCGGCAGATCGCTCAATACGACCCGGCCACGCTAATCCTCTTTGAGCGCTATGAGAATGGACTGTACGCGTTAGATCTTGAGTTGCGGAGGCAGTTTCCGAAAGTCACGATCATTCCGGCGGTGGGAGATGTCACAGTACACGACCGGGTTGTCGATGTGTTGCATCAGACGAGCCCTGACCTCGTTTTTCATGCTGCCGCGCACAAACATGTGCCGCTCATGGAGCTGAATCCGAAGGAGGCCGTTCGCAATAACATTCTTGGAACAAAAGTCGTGGCGGAGGCTTCGCTGGCGAGCGGCGTCGATCGGTTCGTGCTCATCTCCACCGATAAGGCGGTGAATCCGACGAGTGTCATGGGCGCCACGAAACGGATAGCCGAAGAGCTGATGCAGAGCCTGAATCATAGCGAACGGACGAAATTTACAGTGGTCAGATTTGGGAATGTATTGGGCAGTAATGGCAGTGTTGTCCCGTTATTTGCGGAACAAATTCGAAAGGGAGGACCGGTCACGGTGACCCATCCCGAGATCAAACGATTTTTTATGACGATTCCGGAGGCGGTGCAATTGGTATTGCAGGCCAGTCTCTTGGGGCAGGGGGGCGAGGTGTTCGTGTTGGATATGGGGGAGCAGGTCAAAGTGGTCGATCTGGCCAGGAATATGATTGTCCTGTCAGGGCTTGTGCCGGACCAGGATATTCAGATTGTCTATAGCGGCTTGCGTCCAGGAGAAAAACTGTTCGAGGAACTCTTTGAAGAGACGGAACAAGTCGAACCCACGCCGCACGCAAAGATTCAGCGGGCCATTAATGCTACACCGATTCAGTCGGATCGCCTCGATCGAGCGATCGCTTGCCTTGAGGCTGCCGTGAGTCATGGCGATGAAGATGAACTGATTCGCCGACTCCATGAGGCTGTTCCAACCTATACACCAATGTCCTCCCGCAGCATCGAGCATATTCATTGAGTCTGGTCGCTTAAAAACTTAGAATGCTGAAAAAGTCTGCCGGCGTTACAAGACGGTTGTTTGGTTCGTTTGGTCTGTCCCGTTCGTTTGGATGAACGAACCAACAAGGTGAACCAAGTCAACCAGATAAACAAAACAAACCAGACAAACTCGTTGCATAGGATGAGAGGAGCGGCCAGGGGATGAGAGGCGTCGTGTTGGCCGGCGGACTAGGAACCAGGCTGCTCCCGCTCACCAAGGTCACCAATAAACATTTGTTGCCGATCTATGATCGGCCTATGATTTACTATCCCATCCAGGCGCTGGCCAATGCCGGAATTCAAGAGATCATGCTCGTCACGGGAGGAAACAGCGCGGGGGATTTCCTGCGATTGCTGGGCAACGGGAAAGACTTCGGTCTGAAGCGGCTTAATTATACCTATCAAGAAGGAGAGGGCGGCATCGCCGACGCCCTGCGATTGGCCGAGCACTTTGTAGACGGCGAGCCTGTGTGTGTGATCTTGGGTGACAACATTATCGAGGGCAACATCGTCTGTGCCGCCAATGCATTTCGGAAGCAGCAGCAGGGAGCGAAAATTCTGCTGAAGGAGGTTAAAAACCCGCAACGGTTTGGGGTGCCTATCCTTGAGGGGAGTCGCATCGTGAAAATTGAAGAAAAGCCGGCGAATCCTCGGTCGGCGTATGCGGTCACGGGCATGTATTTTTATGATGCGCGCGTATTCGACATCATCAAGATGCTCAAGCCGTCAGGCCGTGGTGAACTCGAAATTACCGACGTCAACAATGCCTATATCGCGGATGGAACACTGACCTGGGATATGTTGGAGGGGTGGTGGACCGACGCAGGGACGATCGAATCACTTCACCTAGCCAATCAGCTCGTGGCGCAAACCGGCGCCAATAAATTGTAAGACACACGCGGCAGTTCGAGGTTCGATGTTCGAAGCTCGATTGAATGAGATCGATGTTCCCTGCTTCGGCCGGTCCTGGAACTCAGAACCTTCAAATTCAGCATGAAAATAAGTCGCTTTGAGGATATTCAGGCATGGCAAGCTGCGCGAGAACTTTGCCGTATGGTGTATGAACTGAGCGAGGAGTCGCGGTTTGCGAAAGATTTCGGTCTGCGCGATCAGGCGCGGCGGGCAGCCGTGTCGATTATGGCCAATATTTCAGAGGGGTTTGATTGCAATTCGAATCAGGAATTTATTCAGTTTCTGTATTACTCGCTTCGGTCGGCGTCTGAACTCCAGAGTCATTTTTATGTTGCCCAGGATCAAGGTTATGTGGTGCGATCACAGTTCGATGAAGTCTATGAAGGGGCAGGCAAGGTGAAGCGTATGATTTTTGGCTTCATTGATTATCTGCGAGATCACAAAACGCATTCAACTATGAACCTCGAACCTCGAACCGGACCAAGGTCCTAAGATGCGAATCCTCGTAACCGGAGGAGCCGGCTTTATCGGGTCGCATCTTGTACGTCGCCTGGTTGTTCAGGGCGGACATGAGGTGGTAAATCTGGATGCGCTGAAATACTCCGGCAATCCTGCAAATCTCAAGGCGATCGAGACGCATGCCCGGCATACATTTGTGCATGGGGATATTGGGGATCAGCCCTTGGTCGAGCGTCTCATTCACGAGCATCGGATTGAAGGGATAATCAATGCGGCGGCGGAGACTCACGTCGATCGTTCGATTCTCGACCCGAGAGCCTTTGCCCGGACCGATGTGGTAGGAACCGGGGTGCTGCTTGAAGAAGCACGTCGTGCCGGCATGCAGCGATTTCTGCAAGTCAGCACAGACGAAGTCTACGGCAGTGTCGAGACTGGGATGTCGATTGAGAGCGATTATCTGGCTCCCCGGAGTCCCTACTCTGCCAGCAAAGCCGGTGGAGACCTCTTGGTCCTCAGCTATTGGGCGACCTATCGGTTCCCGGTGATGGTAACCCGAGGCTGTAATACCTACGGGCCGAATCAACATCCGGAAAAATTCGTCCCGCTGTTCGTTACCAATGCGATCGATAACCAGCCCCTCCCGCTCTATGGGGATGGACGGCAGCGCCGCGATTGGCTGGCTGTACAGGACCATTGCTCGGCGATCGAGCAGGTATTTCTTCGAGGTGAACCAGGGCAGATCTACAACGTCGGCGGGGGCAATGAACGGGAGAATATCACCGTGGCTGAACAGATTGTCGGCCATCTTGGCAAATCTCACGACCTCATTCGATTGGTGGAGGATCGTCCGGGGCATGATCGTCGTTACGCAGTGGATTGCAGTAAGTTGCGTCGATTGGGCTGGAGTCCTGCCGTGCCATTTGACGAGGGACTGCGTGCAACCATCCAATGGTATCAGGAACATGAGGACTGGTGGCGTTCGATCAAGTCCAGAGAGTTTCTCCAGTACTATGAACAGATGTATGGGAAGCGCCTCAAGGAAGGTTCGAGGTTCGAGGTTCGAAGTTGAATTGCTTGTGAATCTCGAACGTCGAACTGTATTTTAAGATGCGAATTCTGATCACGGGTACGCAGGGACAATTAGGCCACGCGCTCCAGCAGGTCCTCTTGGGAGAAGATCTTATCCTGAAAGATCTGCCGACATTTGACCTTGCAAAATCTGACAGCGAATCCCAGATCGTGGCGGCTCGTCCCTCTGTTATTCTGCATGTCGGAGCCTATAGCAAAGTCGATGAGGCCGAGCGTGAGCCTAGACATGCGCTGGCGGTGAACGTTCAAGGAACCATGTTTGTGGCCCGCGCTGCCGCAACGCTCAATGCGAGACTGATCTATCTATCGACGGACTATGTGTTCGATGGAACTCAGAAGGTCCCTTATCGCGAAGAGGATGTGCCCCACCCCATCAATGTGTATGGGCAATCCAAGCGCGAGGGAGAAATTGCCGCGTTGGCGACTTGCCCCAATACGTTGGTGGTTCGAACGGCCTGGCTCTATGGATATGCGGGGAATAATTTCGTGAAGACGATTATACGATTGGCCCATGAAAAGCCATTCCTCGAAGTAGTGGGGGATCAACGTGGCTGTCCGACCAATGCGGACGATCTGGCTCTGGCCTTGAAAGATCTACTCGCAAGCGACCTGCGAGGCATCTGTCACGTGACGAATACCGGCGACTGCACCTGGCATGAATTCGCAGAGGCCATCGTCAGCCTTATGGGGCTCTCCACTCCGGTTCGACCCATTACGACCGCTCAAGCAGGACGTCTCGCGAGGCGCCCCGCGTATTCCGTCCTTGCGCAAGGCCGGTTGGGCACGGTGCGAGCGATGCTACCCCATTGGCAGGATGCCCTCGCCAGATTTATGAAAGCGGCGCCTCACCTCGCATCCACTCTTAGTTAACGGGATCATGTTCGCTGACATATCGGTTTCTCTTCCTTTCATTTTTTGGTTGCTGCGCTAGATAGGGTTAGTAATATGGCAAGAGATAATACCTAGACATACACAACATGGCCTCACGATCGTCATCTCAAAAAACATCGCGATCCGCGCAGGCGACACGCAAGCTGCTCAGTCAGATCCGCCTGTTTGCCACCGATGTCGACGGCGTCTTGACCGACGCAGGAATGTACTATTCGGAATCCGGCGACGAGTGGAAGAAGTTCAACACGCGCGACGGCATGGGGATCAAGCTGTTGCAGCGGGCCGGGATCATTACCGCTATTGTCACGCAGGAACGGACGAAGCTGGTGGCGCGGCGTGCCGAGAAGCTCGCGATTCCTGAATTGCATCAAGGGGTGATGGATAAGTTGTCGTGTATTCGTGACATGGCTGTCCGCCATGGGCTCACGCTCAGCCAGGTTGCCTATATCGGGGACGATATCAATGATCTTGAGGCGCTGAAGGCAGTGGGATTTTCCGCCACACCGGCGGATGGGGTGCCCAAGGTTGCTGCGGCGGTCGACTATGTTTGTCGAAAGAAGGGTGGGGAGGGGGCGGTTCGGGAAATCATTGAGATGATCCTGGACTCCCAAGGTTCGAAGTTTGCGGTTCGAAATTCGAAGTTCGATGTTCCGGGTTCAGGAAACGCTCATAAATAGGAGCCTCAGCGTATGCCTGTTCTCAAACCTCGAACCTCGAACCTCGAACTGCACAACCATCTCTATCCCGTGATCATGGCCGGCGGCAGCGGCACCAGGTTTTGGCCGCTGAGTCGACAGTTGTTTCCTAAACAGCTGCTGCGGATTATGGGAGATGAAACGTTGATTCAACAGACCATGCGCCGGGTGATCTGTGCTTCGGCGCCGAACAGGGTGATGATCTCCACGAATCCTGCCCAAGCAGAGTCCATTCGCGTCCAGTTGAGTGAATGGAAAGATGCGCTCACAGATAATTTCGTGCTTGAACCGGAAGGGCGCAATACCGCTCCTGCCATCGCCTTGGTGGCGTTAGAACTGATCCGTCGTGACCCTGACGCGATGATGTTGGTCGTTCCGGCCGATCATGTCGTCAAAGGCCAGCGGGCGTTCGATGCGGCGGTTTCGTTGGCGGCGACGCTGGCGAAGCAGGACTATCTGGTGACATTTGGTATCAAGCCGATGCGTCCAGAGACCGGCTACGGGTACATCAGGCCCAACCGGAACGTGACGTTGGGAAAACAAGGGGTGCTCAAAGGACATCCGGTCAGCCGATTCGTTGAAAAACCCAATGCGACCAAAGCGGCGCAATATCTCAAGGCCGGGGACTACTACTGGAACAGCGGTATGTTTATTTGGCGTGCCGCAGCAATTCTTGATGAAATCCGACGCCATCAACCCGCCCTCTTTCGTGGGATCGAACGGATTGGCCAATTGATGCAGACAGGGGCGTCCAGGCAGGCTATCGACGATGCTTACCGGGCACTCACACCGGTTTCGATCGATACGGGTGTCATGGAGCGATCGAAGAAAGCTGCGATCGTGCCCGTGTCTTTTCAGTGGTCTGATGTCGGGAGTTGGGGGAGCCTGGATGAAGTGGCGTCAAAGGATAAGGCCGGCAATGTTGTGGTCGGTCGTGTGGTCGACCTCGACAGTCGTCGGTCAATCATCTACGGGGATCGTCGTCTCGTGGCGACGATCGGACTCACCGACATGGTGGTGGTCGATACCCCGGACGCGACGTTAGTCTGTCCGAAATCCCGCGCGCAAGATGTGAAGCAGTTGGTCGACATCCTGAAACGGCAGAAAGCTCCGGAACATCTGGAGCATCTGACTGTGCATCGGCCCTGGGGGTCCTATACGATTTTGGAAGAAGGACTTGGTTACAAAGTAAAGCGCGTGACGGTAAAGCCTGGAGGGCGGCTATCATTGCAGATGCACCATCGACGGAGCGAACACTGGGTCGTGATTACTGGAACGGCGCGGGTGACCAGGGGCGACGAGGTCTTCGATCTCAAGATTGGCCATAGCACAGAAATTCCTGTCGAAACCAGGCACCGGTTGGAAAACCCCGGTCAAGAGACTCTGCATATCATTGAAGTGCAAAACGGGCCCTATCTTGGGGAAGACGATATCGTCCGGTTTCAAGATGATTATGGGAGAACGAAGAGCTAACGGTCGAAACGTCATCAAGTCTTCAAGTCGATACGCTTCGACTTTGGGCGTGATGACGTTCAGACTTTCCGACTGATTAAGGAACTATGGGTTTATTCCGCGAATACGATTTGCGCGGTATCGTAGGCCAGGAACTTACCGATTCGATAGCGGAGCAGGTGGGTCGTGCCTATTGTACCTATGTCAAAGACCGGGGGGTGAAGACGATCTCGGTCGGGCGAGATGGCCGACTGAGTTCGCCAGGGCTCCATAAGGCCCTCGTGCGGGGACTCCTCGACGGCGGACTGAACGTGGTGGATATCGGTATTTGCCCCTCGCCGCTGGTGTATTTTTCTCTGTTTCAACTCCCGGTTGAAGGCGGCATTGTGATCACCGGGAGCCATAATGCGGCAGAGTACAATGGGTTTAAGATCTGCATCGGGAAAGACGCGATTCATGGGGAGGAGATTCAGGCGCTTCGGGCGGTAATGGAAGCCGGTTCTTTTGTATCTGGATCCGGGCAGTTATCAGAACATCCGATCATTCCCGACTATCTGGCCTACATCAAGAAGAGCTTCACCCACGTCAACGCCAAGCGCCTGCACGTCGTGATCGATTGTGGGAATGGGGCGGCGGCGTTGGTGGCGAAACAGGCCTTGGAGCTTCTCGGCTGCCAAGTCACAGGAATCCATTGCGATCTGGATGGGAGATTTCCAAACCATCACCCGGACCCCACGGTCTTAGAGAATCTCAACGATCTGATTCAGGCCGTCAAACAGCACAAGGCCGATGTCGGGATTGGCTACGATGGAGATGCCGACCGCATTGGGACCATCGATGAACAGGGAAGTGTGTTGTGGGGCGATCGTCTGATGGTGGTCTACGCACGCGATATTCTTGCTGCAAAGCCGGGAAGTACCATCATCTCAGAGGTCAAATCCTCGCAGAGCCTCTATGACGACATTGCGAAGCAGGGGGGCCGGCCGATCATGTGGAAAACCGGCCACTCCTTGATCAAGGCGAAGATGAAAAGTGAGCAGGCCGTTTTGGCCGGCGAAATGTCCGGGCACATGTTCTTTGCCGACCGGTATTTCGGGTATGACGATGCGATTTATGCCTCGTGCCGGCTGGTGGAGATCCTGGCCAAGACGACTCGGTCACTCTCCGCATTGGTGGCGGATCTTCCGAAGACGTCTGTCACCCCGGAGATTCGGGTAGACGTGTCGGACGCCATCAAGTTCGAGTTGGCCAAACAGGTGCAGGAGCGGTTGGCAGCCTGTATGAAGACCCGAGAAGAGCTTGGTGCGGCCAAGCTGGTGGTCCGCAATGTCGTCACGATCGACGGGGTGCGTGCGATCTTCGACGATGGCTGGGGCCTGATTCGCGCCTCGAACACCCAGCCGGCGCTCGTGTTACGTTTTGAAGCCGCGTCACCCGAGCGATTGGCCACCATCCGTGCAGTCATCGAAGACGAGCTGATAGCGGCCAAACAAGCCCTTGGCTGTTAACACGCGCGCCGCACGAGACATGCGAGAGAGGCGCGACGTGAGCAGATTCGATTTACACCTCGTCTCGCCCGTCCCGTGACTCTCGCTCGGCCCTGGTTCAGGTAGAGGTTGAGACAATAGTGTCGCTCTTCGTTCAACCTTCACAGCACTCTCAGCTTACCGCACATGGATTTTCACCAGCCTCTTGATCATCATCGGCGAGGCCATCTACGGATACGTGCTCTTTTTTCTTACAGGTGGTTCGTACTCACATGCCTGATACTGGGCACCCTAAGTGGTTCGGTCTCGTGGGCTGAGGCCGGCGAGCCTTCTTCAGCGCTATCCTTCCAAGTAGGGGAACAGCTCATCTACGAAATTTCTTGGTTGGCTATCACTGCAGGTACGGCTGTGATGGCAGTCAGTGATGCCGACTCTGATGGAGACCGGCCGCTGGCGAAATTGATCACGACGGCACAGTCTAGGCCCGTGATCACGAAGTTTTTCCCCGTGGATAACCGGGTCGAGTCGATCGTGGATCCCGCCACGCTGCTTCCGGAACATTTGATCTTCAAGCGGCGAGAAGGGAAGAAGAAGGAAGATATCGAGTACACATTTCACCAGAAACAGGGGACGGTCACGGTAGTGAAAAACGGGGCGACTGAAATACAAGAGATGCCGCCTGGTACTCAGGACGTCATCTCTTGCCTCTATTATGCGCGCAGTGAATTAGCTCTACAGCCAGGGTCATCTCTGACGATGAATGTGTATCACGATAAAAAAAATCGCAAACTAGACGTACAGGTTGAAGAGATTGAGACTGTCAGCGGCCCGTGGGGGGAAATTGAAACGGCTCGTGTCTTGGTCATTATGCCGTTCCAAGGTCTTTTTCTCAACAAGGGCAACATCCGGGTGTGGTTTACCAACGATGATCGGCGTATTCCAGTTCGAATGAAGGCCAAGGTCGTCATCGGGTCGATTGTCGCCGATCTCGTTAGCGGATTGCCGCCGACGTTGCCTACCCAATGAGTGAACCAGCCGTTCGTTGCCCACCCGGTTCAAAACGGCTATACTTGCCGCTATTATGGGACAGTTTCCTCTTACTTTAAGCAGATTTATCGCCCAGAACCAGGGGACCCACCTGGGAGCGACTGGGGAATTTGCCGGTCTTCTCCCCCAGATCGGCCTGGTTGGGAAACTCATTGCGGAGTATCTCAGACGTGCAGGGATCATCAATATCCTGGGAACGACAGGGGA
>CBDDRH010000007.1:0-4447 GCA_965233025.1 uncultured bacterium | reverse complement strand
CCCGTCTATTTTTCTTTAAGGTAATGGTGATCATGACAGTGGATATCTGTCGCGTTATGTTTTCGATCTGTCGAGCGATCGTTCTGAGCCTGTTTCTGAGTGGCTCGATCGCGGCCTGGGCCTACGAAGAAACGACGGTATTGAACGGTGGCACAGTCACTGGAACCGTGCAGTTTTCCGGTGAGCTTCCGCCGCCCATGCCGTTTGAGCTTCGCAGATATCCTGATCCTGTCTATTGCGGAGCGTTGTCCGATGGGTCCGGGTACCGGCTGCTTCGAACAGTTGCGGTCGGAAGTCAGCAAGGATTGAAAGATGTGATCGTGACGGTCGAAGACGTTGAGAAAGGCAAACCGTTCGAGTATACGGAAACGAAATTGGAGGCGAACGTCTGTCAATTCGTTCCATTCGTATCGGTCATGCGGGAGCTTCACCTATTGACCGTGAGAAATCTTGACCCGGTCTCGCATGATTTGCAGATCTATGAACGGGATCGCGAGCACGTGTTCATCATGTTCCACCGGCCGGCGCTTACCAAGTCCGGAACAAGCGACACCATCCATTTCACCGGTAATCGACGCAGTGTCATCATGCAATGCGGCATGCATGCCTACATGCAGGGACATGGACTTGCCGTCGAGAATCCGTACTATGCGATTACCGGGTTCGAGGGCTCCTTTACGATCAAGGATCTTCCGGCCGGCACGTATCGGATCAGGGCCTGGCATCCAACCCTGGGAGAAAAAGAGCAAAGCGTAAGGGTGGCTGCGAACGGCACCGCATCGTTGGGATTCAGCTTTGAAGCGAAATAGGCATGGTACTTCCTCGACATATGCATACCATGATTATCGCGGTCTGTGCCGGTATCATGGCTGCTCACGCGGTCACTGCCGAAGTCGTATCGGCGCCCACGGTCAGCCGTGTCGAAGTCGTGCTGGCAAGCCAATACAAGAACCAGATGGCAGCGCTGAAGGATGAGTTTGCCCAGGCGGGGATGACGAACGTACACTTTCAGTTTGCCAGACAG
Organism: uncultured bacterium; assembly: GCA_965233025.1. GTDB lineage: Bacteria > Nitrospirota > Nitrospiria > Nitrospirales > Nitrospiraceae > Palsa-1315. The sequence goes on along the minus strand of CBDDRH010000007.1, from coordinate 3,423 downwards.
GGGCAACCACCGCAAAACATCGGCTTGGGCCGGGAAGTTCCTGCGGACAAGGCCAGGGAAGTCATTCGGTTTGCGCTGAAATACAATGTGGGCGTAGGTATCTTGCTACCGGAACGGCTCTTTCCTCCTCGATTCGTCACAATCGCGTCATCGAACTTCGACGATACGGTCGAGTATCCCATCGATCAGGCCACGCTCGCCCGACTCCAGGATGAAAATCTCACGACGGAAGAGTTTCACCGTCTCTATCGGGATCTGACGTCTACCCCGATAGAACCTAAGTACCGATATTAATTAAGGGAGTGATGTGAGGCCGCTTCAGCCGATCAGTGGCCGGATTATGCCGGCAGTTATACTGGCCATCCTGGCCACTCTGTGGCTTTCCGTTGTCTCGGGTGAGAGTGCTGTAGGCGCAGCAGAGCCATCCAGTGCCAGTCTGCAAGAGCAAGGCGACGGTCTCATGAAGAACGTCGAAGAGATGGTGGCGCATGGTGGAATGGGGGATGCGAAGGCCATCGTCCATCATTGCGGAGAGGCGGCGCGCTATGCCGAGACGATGATCAAGCAGCTCTCAGCGTCAGGTTCCCGTCGGGACGATGCCGTGGCTTCCCTCAATGAAGTGATCAAGCAGTGCCGCCGCGTCTCAGAAATTGGCATCCACGCCGATCCGGGCCAGCTGCTCAATCCCGCAACAAAAGCTCGTGCCGCTGCGCAGGAGTCGGTGAAATTGCTTGGATTGACCAAGGCCAAGAATAGCTAGGCCATCCGTCACTGCGGGCGTCGAACGAGACCCATCTTGATTTCACCTTCTTCATAGGGAACAGGCAACCCGCTCTTCACTGCGTATCTCTTCCCAGTCCCTACTTCCCCTTCAAGGGTGGGCTGGTTGATCCTCTATTGCGCGCGTCGAACGAGCACGTTGCTATAGTGCTCCCTCCAAGCTAGCTCGTTACCTCTTCAGGGATGGGGGCTGATTGATCTTCCACTGCGCGCGTCCAACGAGGGCCTTCTGAGGCCGCGCGTTGCGCGAGCACAGAAGATCATCAGGCTCCATCCCAACTCTCTATTCCTTCACCGTCATCTTCATCGCAATCGGCTTCAGAGGATTATCGAATTCGTCGCGCGAGGCGGCGACAATCTTGTCTACCACCTCCATGCCCCGAAAGACTTCGCCAAATACAGTGTAGGTTCGATCCAATCCGCTGGCGTCGGCGACACAGATATAGAACTGCGAGCCGTTATCGTTGGGATCCCGCGTGCTGTTGCTCTCGCGTGGCACTTTGGCCATCGCGACAGCGCCCCGTTTATGCGGCCGATCACTGGTTTCCGGATTCAGCCAGTAACCAGGGCTGCCCGATCCGTGTAGGGAACGATCTGGATTCTTGCTCAGCGGATCGCCGCCCTGAATGATGAATCCAGGAACGACGCGGTGGAAAGTGGTTCCATCATAGAATCCCATCTTGACGAGCTTGATGAAGTTCTCGACGTGACGCGGAGCGTCGTCCGGGTAAAACCGAATCTTGATCTCGCCGAACGACGTGGTAATGGTCACGCGCGGATCGATTTTTTGAAACTGCATAGTCATGACGCGAATGTAGCAAGGCGAGAGCCCAAGGGGCAAGAGACGTGAAAGGTTAAACGTGAAAAGTGAAACGTTTCAAGAGGGCTCAAGGGGTTGGATGATTTCCCTGATTCATACGTTTCACGTTTAACCTTTCACGTTTCACGATTCAATCCCTTTCCCGGATCAATTTTGAACCAGATGAGCCCGCCCACGATGGCCACGACTGCGGCAACGCCTAACGAAACAGGCCAGCCCCACTGATGGGCCAGCCAGGGCGTCAGGGTTGGAGAAATTGCCCCGCCGATATTGGCGCCGGTGTTCATGAGACCGGACAACGTACCTGCATGGGCTTTGGACAGATCGGTCGTCGAGGCCCAGTAGGCGCCGACCGAAAAATAAAGCCAGCCTGCGCCGAATGACAGACTGGTGATTGCCAGAAAGGGAGAATCGACGACGCCACCCAGGGCAATTGCGCACCCGGCCAGGACCATGCCGGTCATACCGGCCACAGCCCGTCCGGTGGTCAACCCGTAGCGGACCGCAATTCGATCGGTTACCCAGCCGCCCAGCGGACAAAACACCAGCATGGCCAGAAAGGGAGCCGAGGCGTAGAATCCGCCGCGGAGCACGTCGAACTCTCGGACATTTACGAGATAGAGGTAGAACCAGGACAAATAGACGTAGGCGACATAGCCGAGGCAGGTGTAGCTGATCACTAGCCACCAGATGGTAGGCGTCCGGCTGAATGTGCGCCAGGGCACGGCTGTGGCTGTGGTGGCGGTAGTCGGCTCACGCTTGAGCAGTGCCTGTTCCCCTGCATTCACCAAGGGGTGTTCGTGTGGATGGTTGCGTGATAGGAGCCACCAGAGGAGTCCCATCCCGACCCCGAGCAGGCTCGCGAGATAGAACACCGTCTGCCATTTCCAGTTGACCATCACCCAGGCGGCAATGGGCGGGGTCATGGCGGATCCTAACCCGATGCCTCCGATTGCGATCCCGATGCCGAAGCCTCTCGCGTCAGCCGGGAACCAGTTGGTGACGGCGCGATTGAAGGCAGGCAGCGCCACGGCTTCTCCCACCCCCAGGCAGAACCGCACAAGCATCAATGCGCCGATAATCCCGACAAAGCTCGCGAGCGGAGTTGCGGCGACGATGGCCGTCAATGCCGTACAGATCGACCACCAGATGAGCGCGGCAGTAAGCACCACTCGGATTCCCCATCGATCGGCCAGCCATCCACCGGGAATTTGAAACAGGGCATAGCCGACCACGAAGGCCGAGAAGACCCAGCCCATCTCTTGATCGGTCATCCCATAGGCCGGCATCATCTGACGCGCAGTCACAGAGATATTGACGCGGTCGATATAGGTGACGACGCTGATGAGAAACAGCAGAGCGAGGATGAGCCAGCGAATCCGTGAAGGGCGAGAAGTGAGTGTGTTCACAAAGTTGAGTCGTGCAGTCTGTCCATCGGGATGCCGGGCCGGATTATATAGACTCCGGGCTTGCATGACACTAGAAGGATGGGAGCGAGAGGCCTGTTTAGTCTCCTGTGCTCGCGCAGTGAGACCAATCGGGCCACCCTTTATATGGGAATAGGAGCAAACTTGGCGGGATCATCCTATTAAAGGAAGTCCAGGGGCGGCCAGGCCACATAAATGCGTCTATCTTCAGATTCCTTGAGTTGACACCAGTTGCAAGTGAATCGTAGTCTGCCACAGCTGAGAAAACCCGGCCATTCAATGATCTATCGGATTGAACATAGAATCGAAACGTTAGCAGAAAATGCTGTTAGGGCAGAGACGCTTTCTCCAGCTTTCAATTTACTGGACATTAGGTTTGTTCATTGGGAATTCAAT
>CBDDRH010000006.1:0-14070 GCA_965233025.1 uncultured bacterium | reverse complement strand
CCCACCGCCGCCAACATTGCAAACCAGCCGATCTTGAGAGGCCTGGAATCGTACCAGAGCGACATGTCGTACCCCCGGTCGCTACCCCCCCATGTTGTTGAACTCGCCATACACGGACCTCCTTTTTATGTGATTGAGACCCACCGCTTATTCCAGAGAAAAATTCTCCGGGGAACCGTCACTACTACTGGTTGCTGCCGTTTATCTGCGTGGCGGGGAGATTAGCGGATACGGTTTCTTGATGTCAAGTAGAATATCCAAGGTTGGGGCCTGATCCTGCTTGCAAAATGCGTGCAAAGGACTATGCACTTAACTCCAGTTTCGTCACCTAAATTAAGAGGTGCCTGCGATCAGCCTGGAGTAGGGGGTAGGCTCAATTGATACAGCTTGCGCGACAAGTCCGTAGAACAGTTTCCAACGGTATCTGGATGTTCGACGGTTGAACCTAAACGTGAACTCCTCGAGATAGGTGTCCAGCTGCTCGCGGGACAATGCGCCTTGATGGGTACCCATCAACCAGCGTCTCAACAAGGAGGCCACCCGGTGTACGCGGGGTAGCAAGGCAGAGACTGTTTTGCTGTTGGCATTGATCAATCGCGGTCGGTGCTTGAAACCCTCCTGTTTCAACCCTGCATAGCCTTTCCATCCATCCGTGATGACTATGGAGCCTGGTTCGACCACGTGTTTTACGAAGGTGACGAGCTGACTCGGGGAAGCGGCGGGAATCCGACGTAGACGGATACGCCCAATCCCCTTCCCATCGATCTGTGCGGCGATTGCCACCAGAGCCTTGCTCTCTAGGTGCCAGCGGCCTCCTCCCGCCTCGACGTTCTCCATATGCATTTCGTCCACTTCAACTTCGCCTCCCAGTCTATTCCAATCCGGCAGTACCAGTGCGCGCCGTAGTTTTTGTAGCCACAACCAGGCAGTTCTATAACTACCAAAGCCCAGGAGGCGCTGTAGCCCCAAGGCGCTGAGCTGGTGTTTTTGTCCGGTCATCCACCACATGGCTCTGAACCAGTCCTGCAAAGGAAGGCGGGTTCGATGGAAGATCGTTCCCGCTGTGACCGAGGCTTGGTATCCACATCGGCGGCACATTAAGAGGCATCGTGTGGTTGTCCAACTGCCGTTGGTCGTGCATTGTGGGCAACAGAACCCAGTCGGCCAACGCAACCGAGCCAGGTAGGCACGACACGCACCTTCTGTGGCGAAGCGCTGCTCGAACTCGGCGAGGGTCCGCATTATATAGTCCTCCACGGTGTGACTCCAGTAGGCACAGGATAAACTGGAGTCAAGTGCATAGTCCGTTGTGTGCAAAAAATATACAAGAAGGTGTTGTAATGTCAAGCACGCAGGAACACCTAAGATTGCCACGCGACATCTGTGCCAACAAAGGCTGACGATCGTCAAGCTTCTTGATCCTGTGTCACGGTAGGGGCTCACTCGCGCTCACGCAGTTGTTTGGGGTTGTTAGAATGAAGGTCCCGAGCGACCTGTGAGGTATTCGGGCAAGGAAAGTATAGGGGGTAACGAACTTGCTACTACAGGGTTTTGAGGGGCAGGGTCTCGCTAACTGTCATATTCGAATTGTCGGGAAACCATAGCTGCCATATCCTCTTCTCCTTCTTAAAAGTAAAAAGTAATTATTGAAACGTGGCCCGATCTGTGCAACGCGTTTTCTTCCATATGGGACCTCAGTGCACATGGTCGTCTGGGGGCGGACGAATTTCACCTTCCCGGTTAAGTTGACCGATCTCCCGCGTCAATGCGCCGATGTCTGTCCATCCAGCCCCATCCACCTCAGGGATCCAGCGCGCCCGTAAATAGCCATAGCGGTCTATCAGGAATTCCATGTGTTTTGGTGCTGTTCCCTCGCCGGCTAGATCCGGATTGCTGAGGGTTCTACGGAACAAGGCGTAGCTTTTCGCAATTTCCGGCCCACCTTGCGTTGCCACCAGGAAAGGCATGTTTGCTGAGATTGTTTCCATATCCTGCTGGTTGAGATCATTCACGGGGGCAGCCAGCACTGCCGTATTGCTGCCACTTAGTGTGGCGTATGCCAGCCGCAACTGATCGAGCCTCGTGCGTGACTCTGGCCACGAAAACAGAACTAACAGCACTATTTTGTGCTGGCGGAAATCCTTCAACGTGCCGCTCGTGCCGTCGTGCGCGGAATAGGAGAAGTTTTGCGGCGCCATATAGGGCTGATCGGGAGCGACGAAGGGGTTGATGAGGCGCGCCTGATAGCCGCGGGACGTGGCATGGAGAAAGTTCACGACATCCCAGCGATCCTCTTCCGTAAGTTTGTCGGCAAACGCCGGCATACCTGTATCGGGAATACCATAAGTCAGCCAGTGGAAAAAATCGCCTGCAGTGTGCTTGAGAGTGTGCGGCTCCGTGAGCAGATCCACCGGTGGCTTCTTGAAGGTCTTGGCCAGAATGCCATTGCCTTTGGCTTGAGGGCCGTGGCAGGGCACGCAGTTCGCGGCGAAGTGGGTCGCACCGTTGGCAACGGAAATGGCATCGAACGGGACCGGCGTCTTGCGATAGGTTTCAGGATAGGCCTGAATAGCAATGGGAGGCAGCGCCACGGCCAGCGCACAGCCAGTCAGTGCGATCGGGATAGCTATACGCCATTTTATTTTCCAGCATTTGCTTCGACCTAGTATGACCGCCCCACCTGCCAGGACAAGCAGTGCGATTCCGATTCCCCCCCCGATCATCGCTCCAGGCTCACCCCAGGTGGCGTCGATGGAAAAGCGGAATGGATAAGGCCAATCTTCAATGACGGCATGCTTAGCTGGTACGGCGTTGGCCAGCACTGTTGCCACCATCACCAGCGCCAACGCGATCGCGAATTCGACGGAGACCCACTTTCGAAGGCCTCGTCTACCGGCTGCAGCCACGTCAGCATTCTGATTGAGCGATGGAACCCAGACAAGACGCGCGCACGCGCCAATCACAAGAATCGGTGCGAGCAACGACAGCTTTGTATTCAGTAACCAACCGTAGCTCGTTGCGACTAATGCGGCGTAGCTTGTGTCTACCATTTGATCCGCAACGAGGATGCCGGTGGCAACGACAGCGACCATCACAGGCAGCGCTATTGCCGAGAAACGCTTCAGCGTCTGGATGCCGGACCGATCCACTTCATCGTGTGAGCCCTTCCCGTTGGTGGAGAATATGACCGTGAGAATGGCTGGCAACCCTCCGAACCAGACACTTGCGAAAATGATGTGCAGTGTGTAGGGCAGGACCGATGCCACGGCCAGCTCTCCGGCTGCGGAATGGCTTGCGAGCGATCCCACTGCCAGCGTGAGCGCGGCAAAAGTCGCGCACAACACATACCGCCACTGCGCCGAAGGGGAGAATCGAATGGAGAGGGCTATGCCGAGGACGATGAGCGCAAGGGCTGCGCGCACCATCCAGATGAGTCCTATGCGGGTTTTCTGTAAGAAAACTAGCCAGGCCCCCGGGTGCCAAGCATTTTCGGCCAACCCCGTGGCCTGCGCCGTAGTCGTGGCCAGCAAGCCCACCAACCCCAGCAAAAGCGCGACTGAAAGCCACGGTAACGCCTGTCCCAGGCGGACTGGCCATGGGGCGTCGGATGCGGTTCTGGCGCGCACGGCAATCGCAAGAAAGACGCAGCCGCCGATCAGGATCATGTTGGACGCAAGCTGCAGCCAGCGGAACAGCGCGCCGATGACCTCGATCATTTCTTTTGCACTTTATCCTTTACCGTGAAGTCGAAGGAGGACTCCACCACATGACCATCTACCGACAGCACCCGAAATTTTACGGAGTACTTTCCGGGCGCCAACTCCGGTAATGGCAGGATGATGGATTTTCGATCATCCGGAGCAAGTTGAGGATTGATCTCGGTTACAGGATGTTTGTCGGCGTTGAGCACGATAAGGGACGCGTAGTCGCCTTCGATTTCTTCGTTGAACCAGAGTCGTACCTGCGCCGGCGCTTTGGCGAGGAGAGCCCGGCGCGGCGGCTCTGCCTTGACCAGCATTGAATGCGCCAACGCCGGAGCGGCATATACGCACATAGCCATGGCCATCACTGCGCCTACCACGACGCGCTTGGGCGCAAAAACGACCCTTGATTCCATAAGATACCCTCCTCATTCCTTACTATTTCACTCGCTCGCAGCAGTCGGCCATTTGGCCGTCTTGTTTCGGCGCATTACTCTCCGGCGACGGATGACCGGCTGCCTAGGAAACGGTACTAACCGAGGGTTTGCGGCGACTGCGCAGGAAAAAGAAGATCGCCGCTCCACCGGCAATCGCTGCGAGCGGGACTATGAACATGATGTAGTGCATGAAGTGCGAAACCACTCCCGATTCTCCTACCGAGATCGGGAATCGCGCTACATGTTCCTGCGCCCCCCCAACGGTGACTACACCGATGAATTTGCCGGGCTGGTTGAAGTTATATTCGAAATTGATGAAACCTCCAGGGTAGACTTTGGGCGGCAGGTGAACGACCGTGATGGCCTGAAGATCCTGCTCTGAACCCGTATCTTTGACGACCCGGACCTCGACGGGCAACGAACGAAGTTCCCCTTCGATATAATCGAGCACCAACACCGTACGGCCGGTCGACGGAACATCCCCGCAGAGTTCTCTTTGGGCTGAAGTGTCAGGCTGATATTCGGTAAGGTGCATGCCGTAGGGTCCCAGCTTGAGTATGCAGAAGTTCTTGTCCAACTCATGAAAGTGTTGGGCCTCTGCGGAGAGTGGAACTCCGATCGCCAGCATCAAAAAGCACACAACCACGGGTTTCAGAAATCGGAAAGACATCGTCAGTATCCTCATCGTTAGGCGTCTCAATTTCCTCGTTGAACCAGAGTCACACTGCGCCGGCGCGTTGGCCGGACACCTATGAAACCGTACTGCCAGAAGTTTTGCCACGCCCGCGCAGGGCAAAGAAGGCCACCCCAATAACAGCAACTCCTGCGAGCGCAATCAAGAAGTACGAGGGGGGCAACGGAATTTTCGTTTCCCCTACCGAGAATGGAAATCGTGATACATGTATCTGCTTGTCGCCTACGGTGACCAGGCCGACAAATTTACCGGGCTGGTCGAAATTATATTCGAAATTGACCGTGCCGTTGGGATAGACCTTGGGCGGCAGGTAAAGGACCGTGATGGCCTGAAGGTCTTGCTCCGAGCCCGTATCCTTGATGACTCGAACCTCGGTGGGCAACGGGCGAAGTGCATCCTCCATGTAGTCGAGTACCACGACCGTGCGGCCAGTTGCCGGAATGTCCTCGCAGAATTCCTTGTTGCGCGTGTTGTCAGGCTGATAGCCGGTGAAGTGCATGTTGTACGGGCCGATCGTGAGTCTGCACATGTCCTCTGCCAATGCCAATCCTCCGTGAGCCTGGGCTTGTGTGGAGAAGGTAACTCCGATCGCCAGCATCAAGAAGCACGCGCTAGCAGATTTCAACAATTGAGCAGCCATTGTCAGGATCCTCCCTCGCGAATGTTGAACCATGTGCTCACAGGCCGGGGCGCCTAGTTTCCCGTCCTGCGGACTGCCCACCAATTCCGCACCCATTTCGATCGTACGAGCTTGTACACGAGCCACGCGGCGAGCAGCACGCCGAACAATGGGATGCCCACAGAGCGCAGCAGCTTCTGATAGTCGGTCATGTGGACCCGCAAGAGATACTGCGGGCGCCGCATCAGATTCTGCTTCTCTGCCGCAATGGTGACCGTATACAGGCCCTCTTCTAGCCGGACTTCTCCCCGGAGCACTCCGTCCGGGTGGGTGCTCGGACGAATATCGGCTACAATCTGATCTTCTGCCTCATTGCTCCCGTTTCCCTTCACGACCCGCATCCCGACCTGCTCGTTGCGCAGCGACGGGTCTACGAGGTCTACGACGATAAAAGTGTCGCCTTCTTTGGGAATGTCTGTGCAGTATTGATCTTTCAACTCGTATTGCGGCTGATAGGCGCTGAAGTGCACCACGCGCTCACCGACTTTGCGCAAACACGGGTCGTCTTCTCCGCTGGTTGCCCCATGTGCGCCAGCTAGGCTGGGGAGGTATAGTGCAGCACCAAGAAGCACGAGCACGATTGCGCTTGCCCGTGTCATCTGTCTCCTCATAATAAGTCGAACCCTCCTGTGTGTGACCTTGCGTGGAGGCGCAACTCATTCCGTTCACGGTGGCGGCGTTTCATGCAGCTCCGTGATCCCAGTGCATAGTTGCGCGACTGGCCACATGTCATATCAAGTGGTATTCCCATGATGCCATTAAAGTAGGGCAAGATTCTAGCCCCCCTCGCGAGGTAGCGAAAAATTCAAAATTGTTTTTCTGTTAAGTTCGACCGGAGCTCCGGCTGTCCGATATGAACCATCCCCGATTGAAGTCAAAAAGGGCGGGCACTGCACACCGATTTCTCGAAGCTTTCCCGCGTGGATATCCCGGAGCCAAGAATGAGGCATGGTTTTTCTATCAGTTAAGGGTGGTAGGGGAATGCCGTGATATAAAACAAGTGGTGGAGTCTGATACACAAACCACACGATTCCTTGATAATGGGTACATGTTAAATGCATCTACGCACCAAGAGAAGGGCTGCTAGGGCACACCTTCCCGCCGTTGCATTCGTGACCAACGGCTTTCCTCTTGCTTGTGTGGCAGGAGTTGGTTGTTGGTGAGGATTTTGTTTTGTTCCTCTTCGATGGGATGGCCCAGAGGAGAGTGCAACGAATGAATTTCTGGTGCCGAGAGTTCGATCAGTGGGTTTGAGCAACAGGGAATGGAGATACGTACATATGTATCGCACAATCCATCTTTCCATCTTTGACTTGCCGATGTCAGATGGGCGACAATCCCCGATCTCGCGCGGGTTCTCTTTTCACGAAGCCATAAATTGTCACATGGTGGCATCGGCTTTGGGAGGGAAGAACGATCAGGGGCATTGGATCTTTTGGATCTTAATGAGGTGTCAGGCCGTGTCGAGAAAACGTTTGCGAACAGCACGATCCTTAAAGCTTCGACACTACGGCAATTCTTTTTTTTCAGTCCCAGTGGGATCTTTCGGAATATGTTCCAAACCGTCGCACTGAGCGGCAGTCGCGGGGAACGACAACTGTTCTCCGACGTCAGCGTGACGGTCAAGCCAGGAACTCTGTTGGCTGTGGTCGGTGAGAACGGCAGTGGGAAAACCAGTTTCCTCCGCATGCTCTGCGGCCTGTTATCACCTGATAAAGGCGCAATCCTTTGGCAGGGGAAAGACATCCGCCAACTCAAAGAACTCTATAGTGCTCAGCTTACGTATGTAGGGCATCTCAACGGAATCAAGGACGAGCTCACCCCGGTCGAAAACCTCAAGGTCTCCGCCTACCTGGCCGGTGATGAAAGTTCCAGTGAAACTGTGCAAAAGGCGTTGGAGGCTGTTGGTCTCGGACGATCGGCGCATCGTCTCCCGACGAGGGTACTATCACAAGGACAAAAGCGCCGCGTGGCACTCGCACGTCTATGGCTTTCCACACGTCCGTTATGGCTGTTGGATGAGCCGTTTGCTTCTCTTGACACTGCGGCCACAACTTACTTGACCCAACGCCTGCAGTCACATCTGAGTGGTGGCGGTATGGTTGTGGTCGCCACCCACCAAGAGATCGCCCTCCCAACTGATTCCGTTCAGCACCTGAGGCTGACTCGATGAGTCAGCCCAGTATGAGTGAGGCATTGCGCGGGGTTGTCCGGCGGGATCTCCTGTTGGCCATGCGGCATCGTTCGGATGTCGCGATGTCGGTCTTCTTCGTCGTGATCGTCGCGAGCCTCTTTCCGTTGGGGGTTGGGCCGGAGCAGGCGGTTCTGAGGATGATCGCCTCCGGGGTGCTCTGGGTCACGGCGTTGCTTGCGTGCCTCTTGTCATTGGGGCGCCTGTTCACAGCTGACTATCTCGATGGTGTGTTGGAACAGACGCTCCTGATCCCTCAGCCCCTGGCTGTCCTGGTCGTGGGCAAGGTGTTCGCGCATTGGGTGATCTCCGGCCTGCCGGTGGTCTTGCTCTCGCCGCTCCTCGGTCTGCAATTCGGCTTGAGTGGAGAGTCGCTCTGGGTATTGACGTTATCGCTCTTGCTTGGTACGCCGACGTTGAGTATGATTGGAGCCATTGGTGCCGCATTGACTCTTGGGTTGCGAGGGAGTGGTTTGCTGGTTGCCCTCCTGGTGCTTCCCCTTTTTATTCCGGTGCTGATCTTTGGGGCCGGCGCCGTCACGAATAGTTTGGCCGGAATCGGGAGCGAAGCGAATCTGTCGTTGCTTGGAGCCTGTTTCCTGTTCTCGTTTGCATTTGCGCCATGGGCCACGGCTGTTGCGTTGCGCATTGCATTGGAATAAGTCATCGTCATGAGCGCCACAGGCATCAACTGGTTTAAATATTCATCGCCACAGGCCTTTCATCCGTTAGCCGGGCGGATGATTCCATGGTTTGCCGCCGCTGCTGCGGGATTGATCGTGGTCGGGCTGTACGTGGGGTTCTTCGTCGCCCCGACCGACGTGACGCAAGGCGATGCCTATCGGATTATTTTCGTGCATGTTCCAGCTGCCTGGATGTCCATGTTTCTCTACGTCATCATGGCCGTATGGGCCGGGATCGGACTGGGATTGAATGCGCGGCCCTCCTTCATGATGGCGCAGGCCATCGCTCCCACCGGGGCGATGTTTACGTTCCTTGCCCTGTTCACCGGGTCGATGTGGGGCAAACCGACCTGGGGGGCGTGGTGGGTGTGGGATGCCAGGCTGACGTCAGAACTGATTTTGTTGTTTCAATATATCGGAATCATTCTGTTGCGCTCCTCGATCGACGACTTGCGGCGGGCTGATCGCGCCAGCGCGGTCTTGGCGCTCGTGGGAGTGATCAATGTTCCGATCATCTACTTTTCTGTGAAGTGGTGGAACACGCTGCATCAAGGGGCCTCTGTCAGTATCACCGCGGCGCCGAGCATGGCCGGCAGCATGGTGACGGCCATGTTGGTGATGATGGTCGGCTTCTGGATGTACAGTATCGCAGTGACGCTGGCCCGCGTGCGTTGCGTGATTGTTGAGCGAGAGCGACAGCCGTCGTGGGGCAAGCAGACTTCGATTCCGGATGTTGCGGAGGCGCGCTGATGCAGTGGGGAAGTCTGGCGGAATTTTTTGCGATGGGCGGGTATGGCCTCTACGTGTGGACCTCTTTCGGAGCCACGGCTTTATGCATGGGAGGGGAGGTCCTCGCGGTGTGGCGGCGGTCTGCGGCAGCGGCCGAGAGCCTCGATGAATCCTAGGAGGAAACGAAGACGATGAAGCCTCGACAGAAGCGGTTTATCCTGATCGGTCTGGGATTGGTCGCATTGGGTGTGGCTGCGGCCTTAGTGCTGAATGCATTTCAAAGCAATCTGGTGTTCTTTTATACGCCGACTCAAGCCGCCAACGGAGATGTGCCCCAAGGGCGCAGTTTCCGTATCGGCGGGATGGTGGAAGAAGGTAGTCTTACGCGCGAGGGCGACGGATTAACCGTGCATTTTGTTGTGACCGACACGGCGAAGCGGGTGCCCGTGACGTTCAAAGGAATTTTGCCGGACCTCTTCAAGGAGGGTAAGGGCGTTGTCGCCCAAGGGCAGCTCAGGGCCGACGGAGCCTTTCTCGCGAGCGAAGTGCTGGCAAAGCACGATGAAAACTATATGCCACCGGAGGCAGCAGATGCGCTCGCCAAGGCCAAGACCGTAGGGGCGCAAAGCAGCGGCACCCTAGTTGTCAATCCACGCTAGGAGCCGACATGATTCCAGAAATCGGTCATTACGCCTTAATTCTCGCGCTCTGCGTGGCGGTGGTGCAGGGAACTCTGCCCATCTATGGGGCTGCAGTGAGGGATTCCTCGCTGATGGCCATCGCGAAGCCGGCTGCGCGCGGGCAATTCCTCCTGGTCCTACTGGCTTTTTGTTGTTTGGGGTACGCCTTTGCGGTCAAAGACTTCTCTGTGCTCTATGTGGCTGCCACCTCGAATTCTCAGCTTCCGCTCCATTATCGTCTTGCAGCCATCTGGGGCGCGCACGAAGGTTCGTTGCTGTTGTGGGTGTTCATTCTCAGCATCTGGATGGTCGCCGTGTCGTTCTTTTCCACCCATCTGCCGGAGGCGATGCGCGCCCGCATTTTAGGCGTGATGGGCCTCGTCAGCGTGGGATTTCTCTTATTCATGTTGACGGTGTCGAATCCGTTTGAACGGCTGATTCCTGCAGCCCTCGATGGGCGCGATCTGAATCCGCTGTTACAAGATCCCGGCATGGTGATTCACCCGCCGATGCTCTATATGGGGTACGTAGGATTCTCCGTGGCATTTTCCTTTGCGATTGCTGCGCTCTTGGGAGGCACGCTGGATGCGGCTTGGGCGCGCTGGTCACGCCCCTGGACGACGGTCGCCTGGTGTTTTATGACAGTGGGTGTCGCGATGGGGAGCGGCTGGGCCTATTACGAATTGGGTTGGGGAGGGTGGTGGTTCTGGGATCCGGTCGAAAACGCCTCCTTCATGCCATGGCTGGCCGGCACCGCATTGATGCATTCGCTGGCAGTCACCGATAAACGTGGCAGCTTCAAAGCATGGAGCGTGCTGCTCGCCATCATGGCGTTCTCGCTCAGTCTGCTCGGGACCTTCTTAGTCCGCTCCGGCGTCTTGACTTCCGTGCATGCCTTTGCCACCGACCCGAAGCGTGGCTTGTTCATTCTTGTATTCTTGGCCATCGTGATCGGCGGCTCCCTGGTGTTGTATGCCTGGCGGGCACCTCGCGTTGGCCTGGGCGGTGGCTTCGCTATTATCTCGCGCGAGGGAATGTTGCTGGCGAACAATGTGCTGCTGGTTGCGGCTTTGGGCTCGGTGCTTCTGGGGACGCTGTATCCCTTGTTCCTGGATGCGCTGGATCTCGGAAAAATCTCGGTCGGTCCGCCGTACTTCGACACCGTTTTTCTCCCCCTGATGACCCCCGCTATATTTTTGATGGGAATCGGGCCGCTGGCACAGTGGAAGCAAGCGAGCCTGCCGGCCTTGGCCATCCGCCTGCGCTGGGCCTTCGGCGTTAGCCTAGTGACAGCCGTGGTGGTGCCGTGGCTCATGGGTCAATGGACGCCTCTCGTTAGTCTTGGCCTCCTGCTGGCTTTTTGGATTCTGGCGACGATCGTGGTGGATTTAAGGGAACGACTGCTCCAGGCCGAGGGCGGTGGCAGTATTGGGGGTAGGATGGCTCTGCTACCGCGTGCCTATTGGGGTATGGTCTTGGCCCACGCGGGTGTGGCGCTCTTCATTGTGGGCGTGACCATGGTGAAGGGTTTTGAGGTGGAGCAGGATGTGCGGATGAATGTTGGCGAGACGGCGACACTCGGCGGCTACACATTCCGATTTGACGGAACCCAGCAAGTGAACGGCCCGAACTATGTTGCGGCGCGAGGGACGATTCACGTGAGCCAGGACGGCAAAGAGGTGACGGTTATGTATCCGGAGAAGCGTCGGTACTTTGTCCAGAATCAGACGATGACCGAAGCCGCGATATCGCCGGGGTTGCTGCGTGACCTGTATGTGTCGTTAGGTGAACCGCTCGAAGGCGGTGCCTGGAGTGTGCGGCTCTATCACAAACCCTTCATCGATTGGATCTGGGGAGGCTGTTTGGTCATGGCATTGGGCGGCGTCTTGGCCGTCAGCGATCGGCGCTATCGGCTGGCCTGGCGTCGGAAAGAGGCCACGGTGCCGGCGGCAGCCCAGATAGTGCGCCCGACCGTCTCATGAGCAAATTTCTCATCCCGTTCGGGCTCTTCGTCGTTGTGGTCGGTTTTCTAGCAGTCGGACTGACGCTCAACCCGCGAGAACTACCGTCTCCCTTAGTCGGAAAGGCGGCGCCTGAGTTTTCACTGCAGCAGCTCCACGATCAAGAGAAAGTGATCTCGTCGAACGATCTCAAGGGCCAGGTTTGGCTGCTCAACTTCTGGGCTTCGTGGTGCGGTGGCTGCAAGACAGAGCATCCTGTGCTCATCAATCTCGCACGATCCGGTGTCGTGCCCATCTACGGCATGGATTACAAGGATGAACGTCGCGAGGCTCTGGCGTGGCTGAAGGAGTGGGGCAATCCCTATCCGATCGTCGCCGTAGATCAGTCGGGCCGTGTCGGGATTAATTATGGAGTGTATGGGGTGCCGGAAACCTACGTGATCGATAAGGCCGGGGTCATTCGTTACAAACAGATTGGTCCGTTGCGCGAAGATATCTTGGAGAAAACGATTTTGCCCCTGGTAAAGGAGCTGCAGAACCAATGAGATGGCTTTTAGTGGTCATCCTTCTCCTCCCAAGTCTTGCTGTGGCGGGAGAGGCAGCACCGCTCGCTGAGAACCCACAAATCGAAGCGCGTTTGAAAACGCTGGCTGTAGAGCTTCGGTGTCTGGTCTGTCAGAACCAGACGCTGGCCGACTCAAACGCGCCGTTGGCAGAAGACCTGCGCCGAGAAGTTCGCGAAATGATCGCCAAAAATATGAGCGACAAAGAAATTATTGACTTCCTCGTCACGCGGTATGGAGATTTCGTTCTGTATCGGCCTCCTCTGAGAACCACAACGACGTTACTCTGGGTAGGTCCCTTCCTCCTGCTGATCGGAGGTGCGACTGCATTGATCCTTGCGCTGCGCAGGAGGCAAAAGAAAATAACCGATGTGACGTTATCGGAAGCCGAACACAGCCGCGTCGCAAAATTGCTTTCTGAAGGAGCGCATCGCCCGTGACGATCGTATTCTGGTCTATCGCATCGACGATGACCCTGCTTATCCTCGGCCTCCTGTTGTGGCCGCTGCTGAGACGCAAAGCTGCTGTCGCTACGGGAGAGGAGGAGAAGACACTGTCAATCTTCCGGCAGCAGTTCGCAGAATTGGGGCAGGATCTTGCCAACGGGGTGCTCACCGACGAGTTGTATCAGCAGGCGCGACGTGAGTTGGAGCGGCGTCTACTGGAGGAGACGGGCGCCACGGAACTCGCTCCTGCGGTTGCGCGGCGCCAGATGAACAGTCGTCCGTTCGCATTTGCAATTGCCATTATCGTTCCGACGATCAGTGGGTTGATCTATTGGCAGATTGGGAATCCGCTTGCCATGACCCAGCCGACGGCGGACTCGATGGCTGCGCAACGGGGTGTGGGTGATGAGGCATCGTTTTCTGAAGGAATGGAGTCGCTGATCGAACGACTCAAGCAGAAAATGGAGCAGAATCCGAATGATGGTGAAGGATGGGCTTTGCTTGCGCGTTCGTACATGGGCCTGGGGCGTTACCCCGAAGCCGCTCGGGCATATGAAAATGCCACGACGCTGGTTCCTAATGATGCCCAGCTACTGGCTGATTATGCCGATGCGATGGGGGTACTTCATGGACGTAGGTTGGAGGGAAAGCCCGAAGCCTTGATTCAACAGGCGCTGAAGATCGATCCACTCAATGTAAAGGCGTTGATGTTGGCAGGGACTCTAGCGTTCAACCGCGATAATTTTGCGCGCGCGGCGAAAGATTGGGAACTGGCTCGCGCAAACCTTCCTTCGGACACAGATCCGGAGATGACACAACAACTGGTGGCTGCGATCGAAGAAGCCAAGAGCCGCCTTGGCGGCGGTCAAGAGGCGGTGGCTTCATTGACGGAGCCGGCAGCAGCGTCGGCTCAACCGGCCAGGCGGACTGGACAACCACGTGCGATCAGAGGCACGGTCACCATGGCGCCGGGCCTGGCTGGCAAGGGGTCCGCAACAGACACGTTGTTTGTGTTTGCCCGCGAGGTGAATGGTCCACCGATGCCAGTGGCGATCGTGCGAGCGTCGAGAAAAGATTTGCCCTTCACGTTTCAGCTCGATGACTCAACCAGCCCGATGCCGTCCAGAAAACTCTCCGGCGCAGGACCGGTCGTGATCGTGGCTCGTCTCTCGAAGTCTGGTCAGGCGATGCCACAAAACGGAGACTTAGAGGGAATGAGCCAGCCAGTGCAATCTGGAGTGGATGGCCTCACCGTCGTCATCGATCGCGAAAGACCATATGCGGAATCGGCAGCGCCAGTCCAGCC
>CBDDRH010000005.1:0-3549 GCA_965233025.1 uncultured bacterium | reverse complement strand
GCCGGAATACTTGTTCCTCGAAGCTCCCCGGGAGAAAGAATTTATCACGGGCAGCGAAGCGGCGAAAGAGGCCGTTCGGCGCTCCAACGTGGACCTGGCCATTGCCTATCCGATCACCCCGCAGAGCGAAACGATGCAGCTCATCGGCGTGCTTTACGGCGAAGGGTACGTGAAAGAGTATTATCGTGGTGAAGAAGAAGTCGGCGTCATGGCGGCGATGGCGGGCGGATCTCGATCCGGTGTCCGCTGCTTTACGGCGACCGCAGGACCCGGTACGCTGAGGGGTTTGGAAGGTATCGCGTCCTGGCCCGGGCATCGGCTGCCCATTGTCGCCATGTTCACCTGCCGCGTTGTCAATGCCCCGCTGGCCATTCAGCCGGACAATATCGAAGTGGCCTATTTATTGAACTCCGGCATGATTGTCTTCCATGCCGAGAATCAGCAGGACATGTACGATTTCATCATGGCGGGATTTACGATCAGCGAGAAGAACGATGTGACGCTTCCCGTCGGTGTCTGCTGCGACGGCTTCTTTGTGACCCATGCCCGTGGATATGTCCGGATGCAGGACCGTAGCATGAAGCTTCCCCCTCGTGAAGCCTGGCGTGGCGCGGTGCCGGTCCTCGATGCGGAGAATCCTCCCGCCCGCTTATCCCGCGACGCTCCGGTTCAGAAGTCGAACTTCATGGCGTACAACATCCATGCCGTCTGGCAACAGGAAGTGTGGGCGGCAGTTGAACGGTCACGCAAGTACATCAATCAATATATGGGCGGGTTGCTCACGGCTGAGAATGTGGACGGTGCCGAGGCGGTGATCATTGCCTCAGGCAGTGCCGCGGCCCAGTCGAGAGAAGCCGTTCGGATCTGTGCAGAAAAGGGCATTAAGATCGGTTTGATCAAAGTCCGTTCGATTCGGCCGTTTCCGACTCAGGAGTTACGGCAGCTCCTTGGCAAAACGAAGCTCATTGTCGTCCCCGAGTTCAACTATGTCGGATGGTTGGCGAAAGAGGTGGCTACCGCGGTTTACGGGTACTCCAAGGCCAAGATCATCGGTGGACCACGGGTGTATGGTGGTCAGTCGATGCCGGTAGAATTGATCGTGGACGAAGTTGAGTCCGGTCTGACCGGGAAGAAGTCGAGTAATGTCGCCCAGTCTTCGATTATGGGTGGTGCTGTCAATCAGGATGACGTCGCCCATTTCATGCGCAGCATCTGACGAGGCCGCGAGTCTAAAACAAAGAGCCCGATCCTGAATAAGGATCGGGCTCTTGTTTTTTGGAGTCTCTATTTAGGGTCTGTCTGGTCTATCTCGCGAACAAGACAGACCAAATAGACCAGACAAACCAAACAGACATCTCTCTATCCCTGCAGCTCGTCTTGCACCATCTCCTCAGTCTCCGGCATGCCATAGGCGACGTACTTGGCATAGGAGAGATAGATCATCGCGCTATCCCTCATTGCTTTGGAGCCTTGCGACAAGCGAAAGACTTGGTCGGCATTGTGGGATGGGGCTGCACCCATCGTCTCCACGTGGCTTTGTAGGAGCAGGGTGAACCGTTCCATTGAGCGTTCAACATCTTTGTAGGCCAATAAAATTTCGTCTGTCATGGTTGTCCTCCTAATCGCCACCAGCTTACACTATGCCCATGCAACCCTTCAACGAGAGGAAACCGGCAAGTCTGTCATTAGAAGTGCGAAAAGCTCTGGCACGGGTATCGCCAGAAAGAGATCTTCGTGATGACGCATTGGCACAGGCAGTCGTAAACCTTTCACGTTTGTTCACGACTGCACGCTCAACGTTGACGTCGTGTTATCTGGATGATCCTGCACACGCTGCCGCCTATCACTCGTATTTTCTCCCCGTGAATCTCTCCAAAGTCCAAGTTCTGCTGGATGAGCTGCTCGAGGACAGTGCCATGGAAGCATTGGATCGTCCGATGGCCGTACTTGACCTTGGCTGTGGTCCGGGGACAGGGGCTTTAGCCCTGTTGGATTGGTTATGGCATCGCAGCCCGGAACGGGCGAAATCTGTGTCGGTCCTAGCTGCCGATGCGTCCCGGGCGTCTTTGCAGGATGCGAAGAGGCTATGGGAGGTCTATTGCCAGGAGGTTGGAATATCCAGTGGAGGTTTCCGGTGCATCGAAGGCAATCTGGAACATCCGTTCAAAGGCGATCTTGGCAAGCAGATCGTTCGAGACGGGCCGTATGACCTCATGATCATGGCGAATTGCCTTAACGAATTATTCCCCGCATCGGTCGATCCCTCTGCAGAGCGAGCTGCGGTTGTTGCACAGCTCCTGCCGTTTCTCGCCCCGCACGGCACCATCATGATTGTAGAGCCGGCCTTGCGGCAGACGGCCAGGCTGCTGCATCAGGTGCGCAATCGCCTGCTCAAGCAGGGCCTCTGTACAGTCTACAGCCCCTGCTTGCATGAGGGGGCCTGTCCCGCGTTAGACCATCCGGACGATTGGTGTCATGAGGAGCGTCCCTGGCAGACACCACCAACGGTAGCTGCGATCGATTGGGAAGTGGGCTTCATTAAAGATGCATTGAAGTTTTCCTATCTGTTGTTGCGCACAGATGGTCGCACTATCGTGCCGCGCAACCCGCAGACCTTCCGGGTCGTGAGCGAGTTACGAGAATTGAAGGGGGAGAAGCGGGCCTGGTTGTGCAATGAAACAGGACGGCCTGAAGTGGGCCGGCTGGACCGGAAGGCCTCGCCTCACAATGCCGCGGTCGATGCCTGGCATCGGGGTGCCATTGTGCAGATCGAGCAGATCGTGCGTAAAGAACGAGACGGAAAGGTCTCACCAGTGGGAAGAATTGAGAGTGATGCGGCCGTCGAAATCGTTCACCCTGTCTGACCCGCTGCAATCAAGAAAAATGAACTGTGCGCCCTCTCGCTCCTGCGCCTCCCGCGGCACCCCCTCCTCGGCGCTCTGAAGCAGCGGCCAGGGAGTGGCCAGGCCCTTCTTGCTCGCAGACCGCGCACGATAAAGAAGCCGGAACAGTACCCGTGTCGGCCTTTTGCTCCCGGAACGCGCACGATCGGAATGTGCTCGTTCGACGGCCGCAGTCAGGCCTGACACGGGTACTGTTCCAGACGAGGAAAACGGGCAAGCTTGGAAGAACGGCTATATTGTTCGACGAGATCTGGAGTGGAGCTTTACGAAGGTTGCAGTATCTCGACTCGGCTGTCTGTGTGGATGATTTGAAAATTCCCCCGAGCAATCGGTTGCATAAACTGGAGCGGGACCGGGCGGGCCAGTATTCTATTTCAGTGAACAAGCAGTGGAGGATTTGCTCCCGATTTATGGACGGCGATGTGTATGATGTTGAATTGACCGACTATCATTGAGGTGAGGTGATGTATGAGTATTCCCAATAAGGGAGTTCGAAAGGTGCGCCCCACTCATCCTGGTGAAATGCTGCGAGAGGATTTCTTGCCGGATTATGGGCTGACCGTCTCGGGTTTTGCCAAAGCTATCGGGGTGTCGCGCCAGACTGTGAATGAGGTTCTTCGGGAGCGGCGCGCTGTCAGCCCTGAAA
>CBDDRH010000004.1:0-36619 GCA_965233025.1 uncultured bacterium | reverse complement strand
TGCTGTTTGAAAAAAACTGTGACACGCGCCCATGCGTCTTTAGACGCCTCCGGCCGATACACAGTCTTATCCGTATCCCGAAAAAAGGCATGAGGCGCGCCTGGATAGGTTTTGATCTCGCCCGGCTTATTATATTTCTTGAAACCTGCCGCAAGCCGCTGAACATCCGCTTTGGTAATCCAGCCGTCATCCTCTCCATAGAAGTACAGGACAGGAGCCGAGAGCTGTTGAAGCGGCGCATCAGGGTTCGGCACCTGACCGTAGAACGGCGCTGCAGCTTTGATATCCTTGTTCACACAAGGCAGCATGAGCGCATAGGACCCGCCCATGCAGAATCCGGTCACTCCAATTCTCGTGGCGTCGACTTCGGGAACGGATTTCAGATAGGCGACGGTGGCGTTGAGGTCCTTGAGCCCATCTTCCTGCTGAAGCGTATTCATCAATTTGCCCGCCTCGCCGGGATCAGTGGTGAGGGCATTCCCTAATCGGGAGTACAGATCCGGAGCAATTGCTACATACCCCTCAGCGGCAAAGCGGCATGACACGTCCTTGATGTGGTCGGTCAGTCCCCACCATTCCTGAATCACGATAATCGCGGGGCGTCGCTCATTTGTCTGAGGGGCCGCCACATAGGCTCTCATCGTCACCTTGTCGCTGGGATACTGGACTAGCGTTTCTCTGATGGACTCGGCCATAAGGCACCTCCGCGCACAGGGTGCGAGTTCTGGGTTGTTAGTGCTGAGTTAAACGCTCCAAGTTAAGAATCTGTCTTGTTCCTCAATCTTCAACTCAGAACCCACCACTTAGAACTAAGAACTGGCAACTGGCCGCACTTCGCAGCTAGCTGCCTGCCACCATCATCTCTGCAATTTTCACAGTCGGACTGGCGATGCGCCCGCGAAACACGAGATCGCTGCCGATCATCTCCAAGCCTGCAAACATGGCTTTCAGATTGCCTGCAATCGTAATCTCCTCGACGGGATAGGCCAACTCGCCGCCTTCGATCCAAAACCCGGAAGCCCCTCGTGAGTAATCACCGGTGACCATGTTGATGCCGAAACCGATGAGGTCCGTAACATACAGACCCTGCTTCACGGTCTTGATAATGTCTTGCGCCGTCTTCGTCCCAGGCGCGAGGTAGAAATTGGTGGGACCGACCGACGGGTTTTCGCCGACGCTGCGCGAGGCATTGCCGGTCGAGGCCAAACCAAGCTTGCTTCCTGAATAGGTATCGAGCAGGTAGCTCTTCAATACCCCTCGCTCCACCACTGTCGTCTTCCTGGTCGGCAGACCTTCGCCATCGAACGGCCGGGAACCCAGTCCTCCGACCACTCGTCCATCGTCATAGACTGTGACATATTCAGGGGCCAGCGGTTTGTCCAGTTGGCCGGCCAAGAACGACGCACCTTTATAGAGTGAATATCCTGACACCGCACTGCAGAGATTCCCCATGAGACTTCCAGCAGTTTCAGGATCGAATATGACCGGAACTCGTTGGGTTGCCACTTTCCTGGCTCCGAGCTTTCGGACCGTCCGCCGCGCCGCTTCCAGCCCCACCGCCTCCGGAGAATCCAGATTGGCGAATTTCCGTTGCACGGCGTACCAGGAGTCGCGTTGCATGGCCCCGGTCTCCGGGTCCGTGGCAACAGGCGATGCCGACATTGAGAAACTCGAACTCTGGTACTCTCCCAGGAAGCCGTGACTGTTGCCCAGCACGACACGCCCCGAGGAAGAGTCGAAGTCACCCCCTTCAGAGTTCGTCACACGCTCGTCCGTAGACATGGCGGCAGCCTCTACACGTTTAGCCAAATCGATCTGCTGTTCCGTATTCAGTCGGGTAGGATCGTAGAGATCCAACTCGGGCTTCTCCCCCGCCATCTGATCTGCCGCCGGCAAGCCGGACACCTGATCTTCCACAACCGCCTTCGCCAGCGTGCAGGTCTCGTCAACCAATCGATTCAAGGAGTCCGCTGAAAAGTCTGAGGTGGAGGTGCTGGCAGAACGTTTCCCGACGAACACACGTAAGCCGAGATGCTTCTCCCGCGCTTTCGTCAGGCGATCGACGGCGCCCAGCCGGACTTGCACAGAAAAGGTTTCGCCTTCGGCAATAATGATGTCCGCTTCCGTCGCCCCACTGCGCTTCGCCTTGGCCAAGAGATCCATCGCGAGCTGGCTATACCCATCGCGCTGCTGTATGTGCTGATTCATCCCTGCGTCCCGCCCACGGTGATTTCGTCGATTCGAATCGTCGGCAGACCAACACCCACCGGAACGGACTGTCCATCCTTGCCGCAGGTACCAATGCCTTCGTCGAGCTTGAGGTCGTGTCCGACCATCGAAACTTTGGTGAGAATCTCCGGCCCGCTGCCGATCAACGTCGCGCCCTTGACCGGTCTCGTCACCTTCCCCCCCTCGATCAGGTAAGCTTCGCTGGCAGAAAAGACGAACTTCCCGTTGGTGATATCCACCTGCCCGCCACCGAACGACACGGCGTACAGCCCGCGATCGACCGAGCGGATAATCTCTTCGGGGTCAGAAGCTCCAGCTAACATAAACGTATTCGTCATTCTTGGCAGCACCACACTTTGGTAACTTTCTCGCCGCCCATTGCCGGTCACAGGGATGCCCATTAGGCGCGCGTTTAATTTATCGGTAATGTAGCCGCGCAGAATCCCCTGCTCGATGAGCACCGTATGACCAGTGGGGGTTCCTTCATCATCCATGTTGAGCGAGCCCCGTCGGCCCGGTAACGTTCCATCATCGACGATCGTGCAGACGTCCGACGCCACCCGTTTACCGAGGAGCTGAGAGAATGCGGAGGTTTTCTTGCGATTGAAGTCCGCTTCCAGACCATGGCCAATGGCTTCATGCAACAAAATCCCCGGCCATCCTCCGCCCAGCACGACCGGCATGACACCCGCCGGCGCTTCGATGGCGGACAGGTTAAGAATAGCTGCACGTGCCGCCTCTCGCGCATAACTCAGATGCCGGTCTCCTTCGTGATAGAACTCAAACCCGACACGGCCACCACCGCCGAACGAGCCGGCTTGGCGTTGACCGTTTTCCTCGGCGATACACGTGACCTGCAGTCTCGAAAGCGGTTGCACATCTCCGATCAGCGTGCCATCCGAGGTGGCGACCATCACCACCTTATATTCCGTGTTAAACGAAGCCATGACATTCTTAATGCGCGGGTCGTACCGACGCGCTTCGGCATCGATCGCATTCAATAAGGACACGCGAGCTGCCGTGGCAACTTCGGCTTGTGCCCGTTCGATCGGGTAGAGGTCTCGTGTCGGGCGTTGGCCTACGGGCACCGGAACCGCCCCGGTCCCACTCGGTGAATTGGCAATGTAGCGGGCCGTATCAGCCGCCAACTCGAGATCCTTCTTCGTCAGCTCATCGGAATAAGCAAAACCGGTTTTTTCCCCCGCCATCGCTCGCACACCCACGCCCTGCGACACACTCTTCGTCGCCCGCTTGACGAGGGATTCCTCCATCGAGACGGACTCGGACACACAACATTCAAAGTAAAGATCGGCATAGTCGACATCGCGAACTTTGACTCGACCAAGCGCCCCAAGCACCTCGCCTTCGGTCAGACCAAAGGATGTTAACTGAACAAGTTCACCCATGGTATACGAATCCTCACGACGGTTGGCTTGCGGATAGACGGGGAAGTATAGCCGATCGCTTTCGACAGGCGCAACGACAATTCATCCAACTCACGGCTTTTACAGGACTTTTACGAAAATTTGTTTGACATTCGTCATCCTCACCAGTAGACTTTGGCCACCTACCGCACGATCCTTGCGCGAAGGGATCTTTACCAACCGCACTTTTTTTATGGACACGAAGGACTCGTCGCCCGTGGATCAGTTATCCATAGAAGAGCTTGTCACAAAACTTGAACCCGACCTCTTACCCAAGCACATCGCCATCATTATGGATGGCAATGGCCGCTGGGCAGAATTGCGAAGCCTCCCACGCATTGCCGGTCACCGGGAAGGGATCAAGTCCGTTCGGGAAATGATCACCGTCTGTTTGGAACTAGGCATCCACGCCCTGACAATTTACGCGTTTTCACAGGAGAATTGGAAACGCCCTGTTCAGGAAATCTCGTCACTTATGGGCCTGCTTGAATACTACCTTTCAACAGAACGATCCAAACTTATTGAGCAGGGTGTCCGGTTACGTACGATCGGACGGCTCGACTCCCTCCCGGCCTCCGCCCTCCAATGGGTTCGGGCCGCCGAACAGGAAACAGCTCATCTCGACAAGCTGCATCTCACCGTCGCCCTCAGTTACGGTGGCCGCGCTGAGATCGTGGACGCAGTGCGTGATCTCCTTCAAGACGCGCAAGACGGAAAGCTGCAGCCGGACGATGTGGATGAGTCCCGTATCCAACAATACCTCTACACCCATGACTTGCCAGACCCCGACTTACTCATTCGAACCAGCGGCGAAACAAGAATCAGTAACTTTCTTCTCTGGCAACTCGCCTACACCGAACTCTATTTCACCCCGACGCTGTGGCCCGACTTCCGTCGCCGTGAACTCTTGCTGGCCTTGCTGGAATACCAGAGACGTGAGCGTCGATTCGGTCGCGTCCTCAGTGCCATTTCGTCATAGTGACCGAGCTCAACCTCCCCATGCAGGAATATAAAACCACCGGCCAACAGCAGGCTGAGCCCGTGCCCACAGCGGCGCACCGATTCGATCCTCGTCGGATCTATACTATTCTGGTCCTCGCTCCACTCGTGTATGCCGTCATTCGCTACCTCCCTCCCCTCGCATTCACCGGTGTCGTGGTGCTGGCAGGAGGACTCGCACTCTTCGAGTTCTACCGCATGTATTTCGGCGGCCGGAGTCATTCTTTGCCGATAGGGATCGGTCTGGCAGGATTCGCCGCCTTGATTCTCGGAACACACCGGCCGGACATTCTCGTTCCAACCCTCCTGGCCACACTGATCGGCATTATTTCTGTCCCGTTGCTGAGACGCGTTTCCCTCGAGGAGAGCTTGCGAGATAGCGCCGTGACCTTGTTCGGGGTACTCTACCTAGGCCTCACACTCGGCGCGCTTTCGATGACGAGGCTTTTGCCTCAGGGTGAATGGCTGATCTTTT
Organism: uncultured bacterium; assembly: GCA_965233025.1. Classification (GTDB taxonomy): domain Bacteria; phylum Nitrospirota; class Nitrospiria; order Nitrospirales; family Nitrospiraceae; genus Palsa-1315. The sequence continues at coordinate 31,492 of CBDDRH010000004.1, read as the reverse complement.
TTCTCTTACTGGTCACCTGGGCATCCGATACCGGTGCCTATTATGTCGGCACACTGTACGGGCGACATCGGCTGGCCCCCACGATTAGTCCCAAGAAAACTGTGGAAGGCTTGGTCGGCGGTTGGTTTGGTGCCATACTCGTTGCGTACGCAGCTCGTTGGTGGTTTCTCCCTGAGTTGTCTAATCTCGACTGTCTGATCTTGGCTACTCTGCTGACTATCACGGGTCTTTGGGGCGACCTGACCGAATCGGCCATGAAACGCAGCGTCGGCATAAAGGACTCCGGCGGAATTCTGCCGGGCCACGGAGGCATGCTCGACCGTCTGGACAGTCTCTTGTTCACCGCCCCCGTCTTCTACTACTATGTCACGATGGTGAGTCGGCTACGATTCATCGAGTGAAGGAGTCCCTATGAAAACGATCGTCATCCTCGGATCGACTGGATCGATCGGCACCAGCACCTTAGATATTGTGGACCGGTTCCCCGAAGAATTCCGCGTGGCAGGACTGACTGCCGGCAGCAACGATGAAAAACTCGAGGAGCAGATCCGCCGCTTCAAACCCAGATTGGTGGCTCTATCGGATGCCTCCGCTGCCGCCCGGCTCAGGCAACGCTGTGAGGGACTGCCTGTCGAAATTTTGGCTGGGGAAGAAGGATTGATTCAGGTCGCTTCTGCGCCCGAAGCGGAACTGGTCATTTCTGCCATCGTCGGTGGAGCCGGTCTCGTGCCCACCCTTGCGGCGATCCGAAGCGGAAAGCAAATCGCCTTGGCCAATAAAGAACCGATGGTCATGGCGGGTAAACTGATGCAGGACGAAGCGCGGCGACATGGCGTTCGTATCTTCCCGGTCGACAGCGAACACAGTGCGATCTTCCAGTCGTTAGAAGGCCATCGCAAAGAGGATGTCCGCCGACTGATCTTGACGGCGTCCGGAGGAGCACTGTGGACCCTGGGCCGGGAGGAGCTTCAGGACGTGACAGCTGAACGGGCACTTCAACATCCCAATTGGAAGATGGGCGCCAAAATTACGATTGATTCCGCCACCCTCATGAACAAAGGGCTCGAAGTCGTTGAAGCCCGATGGCTCTTCGATATTCCGGAGTCCCAGATCGAAGTCATGATCCATCGGGAAAGCATCATTCATTCTCTGGTAGAATATACAGATCGTTCAATGATCGCGCAATTGGGTTTACCGGATATGCGGACACCTATATCCTATGCGATGAGATATCCGGGGCGCATGACGCTTGATCTGCCCTCGTTGGATCTGACGGAGATCGGGAAGTTGACGTTTTGCAAGCCGGATCACGACCGGTTCCCTTGCTTAAGTCTCGGCTATGAATCCCTGCGGATCGGCGGTACGATGCCGGCCACGATGAATGCCGCAAATGAAATCGCCGTCGAAGCATTCTTGAACGGGGGTATCCGGTTCACCGACATTGCGGAAATCATTCACAGCACGATGGAAACTCACACCACCAAAGACGTTGAGACGTTGGAAGACGCGCTGGAAGCGGATCGCTGGGGCCGAGAGAAAGCCGAATCTTTGGTTGTGGCGTTGGCACGCTAACTAAACGCTGAAAAGCCGGCTTGTTGTGCGGTGCGGTGATAGCGCCTGAATAGTGAGTAGGATGCTCAAAAAGGCCGTCCAGCAAGGCCGCAACGAGCGAAGCGGCGAGGAGGTACGTACCGCACTTCGTGTGGGCCGTTCGCCCTTAGAATGAATCTTGGCGAACGGAAAAGCCCCTCCAGTAATTCTGATGTGCGAGAGGCTCTATTCGGTACGTTGAGCCTCTGAGCGAAGCGAGAACGAATCTTGGTGCAGGGTGCGTCTCGGCGCAGCAGGGTTGGGCGGGTGAGAAAGGCGACTTTTTCAGCATCCTGCCAGGTCTACACGAAGGAGCATATACTGTGTTCACTGCATTTACCTGGTCCCCTGATACCGTCTGGTTGCTTTTGCAGAAAACGTGGTGGTTCCTGATCGTTCTGGGCGTATTAGTCGCGTTCCATGAACTTGGGCATTTTTTAGCCGCTCGCTGGGTCGGCGTCAAAGTCCTCAAGTTTTCTCTTGGATTCGGACCGAAAATCTTCGGCCGAAAAATGGGCGAAACAGAATATCTCGTCTCAGCCATTCCGCTCGGTGGCTACGTAAAGCTGTTCGGCGAAGATGAGACCGAGGCGACCACACAAGAAGATCGTGCGCGGTCGTTCGCGCACAAAGGATTGTGGGGCAAAGTCCTGATCGTCGCTGCGGGACCAGGGTTTAACTTCATTCTGGCGTATTTTATTTTTGCCGGATGGCTCGCGACCGGAGCTCCCCTCTTTGTACCCACGTTTCAGGATCTGACCCCCGATATCGAAGCCATGGTTCCCGGCTCTCCAGCCGATACCGCTGGCATCCGAGTCGGAGATCGTGTCAGTCGTGTCAACGGGCAGGACATCTCGACTAAAAATGAGCTTTTCGACGCCGTGGCGAAAAGCAACGGGCAGCCGCTGACGCTGGAGATCAAACGAGGCGAGCAGATCAAAACACTGACGATCACGCCCACAAAGACCCCCGGACCTCAAGCCTCAGCACAAGAGCCCGGATACTACCTGGGTGTTGAAGAAACACCGCCCCTCGTCACGTCAGTCATGCAAAGTTCTCCGGCAGCAAAAGCCGGGCTTCAAGCCGGAGACCATGTGGCCACCATCGACGGCCAGACGATCCATACTTGGTCCCAGATGACCGGTATCGTGAAAGAAAACCCCAACCACCAGTTACAGGTAGAGGTCTTGCGTGAAGGGCATCGCGTGTCGCTGACCGTGACGCCCTCTTCTGAGAAGACGACGGTCAACGGCCAGTCGATCGAAGTCGGCAAGATCGGCATTTCAGGACCAGGCCGTTCGATTATGCGCTCCAGCACTCCTTTGCTGTCGCTCTACGACGGCTTGGGCGCCACGTGGGGTTGGACCGAACTGACCGTAATCGGCCTCTATAAGATGATCGTGGGGGACATCTCCAGTAAGAACATCGGCGGCCCGTTGACGATCGCCAATATCTCCGGAGAAGCTGCTGCGCAAGGGGCCTCAAGCGTGGTCTTTCTCATCGCTATTCTGAGCATCAATCTGGGCGTCCTCAATTTGCTCCCCATTCCCATTCTCGACGGCGGCCACTTGTTGTTTTTCCTGATTGAAGGCATCCTCCGGAAACCCCTCGGCGAACGTCAGAGAGAAATCGCGCAACAGGCCGGCCTCGTGCTCTTAGTGGGCGTCATGATCTTTGCGTTTTGGAACGACCTTGAACGGATCTTCTTGCGGTAGATAATGCGCCAGAAAGTCTGAATGTTGAACGCCATCATGTCCGCACAACATTTCTTCGCTCACCGGCACCTCATACATGATGACGTTCGGGCCTGATGACTTTTTGACCTTTCTCACAGAATCATGCGGACCTCCCAAGTCTTAATCCCTACATTGCGAGAAGATCCTGGCGAAGCGGAAACCGTCAGCCATAAGCTCATGCTCCGAGCCGGTCTGATTCGCAAGGTAGCGGCCGGTATCTATACCTATCTCCCGCTCGGCCTCCGGGTCATTCGAAAAGTCGAGCAGATTATTCGTGAGGAGATGAACCGGGCTGGAGCCCAAGAACTGCTCATGCCCGTCGCCTCTCCCGCAGAATTGTGGCGGGAAACCGGCCGATGGAACTTTTACGGCAAGGAGTTGATCCGCTTTAAGGATCGCCACGAGCGCGAGTTTTGCTTGGGACCGACCCATGAGGAAGTGATTACCGACCTGTTTAGGCGCGAAGTCCGTTCCTATCGACAGATGCCGCTGAACTTCTACCAGATTCAAACAAAATTTCGCGACGAAATACGGCCTCGCTTCGGACTCATGCGGGGACGCGAGTTCATCATGAAGGACGCCTACAGCTTTGACCAGGACGAAGCGAGCGCCAAGCTCAGCTATCAGAAAATGTACGACGCCTACTGTCGTATTTTCACGCGCTGCGGCCTCACCTACCGTGCCGTGGAAGCCGACACCGGCCTGATTGGCGGCAGCTCATCTCATGAATTCATGGTGCTCGCCGAAACGGGTGAGAACACGATCATGTACAGCGATGAAGGCACTTACGCCGCCAACGTCGAACAGGCTGAAGTGTTGCCCCCTACTGACGTAGACCCTGAAAGCCCGCGCCCTCTGCGCACCGTCCCAACGCCTCTCTGCCGGACAGTTGAAGAAGTCACGAGATTCTTGAACATCTCCTCTGCGCACCTTGTGAAGACGCTGCTCTATTCGACAGGGAAAGACACGGTGGCCGTATTGATTCGGGGAGATCATGAGGCGAATGAGGTCAAGATTCAACGACTCCTACGGGCGACTGATCTTGAACTCGCCACTTCCGCCGTCGTCGAGCAACTCACGGGTGCGCCGGTAGGATTTGCCGGTCCCGTGGGCCTGAAACACGTTCGGATTATCGCCGACCACGCGATCAAAGTCTTGCGCAACGTAGTCATCGGCGGCAATCAGATCGACACCCACTATGTCGATGCGAATTGGGATCGTGATTTTCAAGTCGAGCAATTTGCCGATCTCCGCAACGCCCGCCCAGGAGATCCGTCACCGAGAAAAGACGGAACATTAAAGGCGACCAAAGGCATCGAAGTCGGACATGTTTTTATGCTAGGGACGAAATACAGCGAAGCCATGAAGGCCTCCTTCCTGGACCTTCATGGCAAAGAGTGTCTGGCCGTCATGGGATGCTACGGCATCGGTGTCGGACGCACTGCCGCGTCGGCGATTGAACAGAACCATGACGCGAAGGGCATTATCTGGCCCTTCCCGATCGCGCCGTTCCATGTGCATCTCCTCCCCCTCACCCAATCAGCACAGACCGCCCAGGTCACCACGCAGCTCTACAACGAACTGCAGACGGCAGGGCTCGAAGTACTCTGGGATGATCGGGACGAACGAGCCGGCGTGAAATTCAACGATGCGGACCTGATGGGGGCTCCTTTCCAAGTCGTTGTCGGAGACAAAGGCCTCGCAGAAGGAGTAGTGGAGGTCAAAACTCGAAAGGACGGGGTCAAGCTCAAGCTGCCTCCGGCGCAAGTCACCGCTCACCTGATTCGTACACAAGCAGGTTGAAAACTTTACCGCATGTCAACGACTTCATCCCCATCGTCACGCCCATAACCCTCTCAGTCTGAAACCGCCTTTTCCTTGCCTTCCATCCGTGATCAGCTAGACTGAGCTTCAATCGCTGCTTCAAGGTACGGTGGTCACGTGGATCATGCACGCTCTTCGTTGAGCCTACGGATCCGGCAATGGCCTTCGTCGTCGGTGGCCAGGAGCCCATGTAATGCAAGCCAATCCCATCCCGCAAAACCTTCAGGAACTTCAGCAGAAAGTGGCGTTCGCCGAGAACGTCAAGCGCATCACGGACCAGATTCACGCGGCCAGCGATCTAGACCATATTCTCCTCGATCTGCGCAAGGAAGTCCTCAGCATATTCGATGCCGAAGACCTCACCATCTTCGCATTCGATCCGGAAAAGAAAGAAATTTTCTCCAAAATTCCCCACATCGACAGCGTCGAGGAAATCCGCATTCCCATTACTGAACAAAGCCTGGCTGGGTTCTGCGCAAAGTATCTCCGCCCAGTGAGCATTGCCGACGCCTATAACCTCGCAGAACTGCAAGGCGTCCATCCCTCGCTCGTCCACGACACATCCTACGACAAGCGGACTGGGTTTAAAACGAAACAGGTCTTGACCTACCCGATCGTGGCGGACAACAAGTATTTGATGGGTGTCTTCCAACTCCTCAACAAAAAAAGCGGCCCACGATTTACAAGAAAAGACGAAGAGTCCGTCGCGGAGATTGCAAAGGCCCTCGGCATCGCCTTCTTTAATCTCCGCAAGATCTCGAAAAAAAACCCAACCAAGTTCGATCGTCTGGTCACGAACAACCGTATTACTCAGAACGAATTGGACCAGGCGATTGCCGAGTCTCGGAAAGGCTTGTCGGACTTCGAGAGCATCCTGATTGAGAGGTACAAGGTACCGAAACTTGATATCGGCAAGTCGCTCGCCCTGTTTTACAAATGTCCCTACATCGAGTACAGCGATCGAACAATTGTCGATGTCGAACTCCTGAAGAACTTGAACGTCGACTACCTCAAGAAAAACCATTGGATGCCACTGAAGCGTGACCGAACCGCCATTGAGATTTTGACGGATGACCCCGGCGATCTCGACCGCGTGGCGGATATTAAACGGACGTTCCCCGGCCTGAACATTCGCTTTGCGATCAGCCTCCGTCGTGACATCGCCCAGTTCCTCGGTTCCGCCACAGGACAGGGAGATGCCGGCGGCACACGCAAGTTAGATGAAAACGTCTCCGACATTCTCGGCGAGCTCGTCAACGAAGCCCAAGAAGCAGCGGTGGAAGATGCCGGAGGCGGGCTCGACGAAAATGACAATGCCATCGTGCGCTTAGCCAACCAGATCATCGCCGATGCTTATCGACAAGGCGCTTCCGATATTCACGTCGAACCCTATGGCGAGAAGCGTGAAACGCTTGTCCGCTTCCGGGTCGACGGCGACTGTTTTGAATACATGAAGATTCCGCAAAGCTATCGGCGCGCCATCGTGTCGCGTTTGAAGATTATGGCTAGCCTCGACATCGCAGAACGGCGAAAACCCCAGGACGGCAAGATCAAATTTAAACTGTCGGAAAACAAAGAAATCGAATTGCGCGTCGCGACGATTCCGACTGCCGGATATAACGAAGATGTGGTCATGCGTCTGCTCGCAGCCAGTGAGCCGTTGCCCCTCGACAAGATGGGGTTCTCGGACCGAAACCTCGCAGCAATCAAGGTGATCGCCGCAAAGCCCTACGGCATTATTCTCTGCGTTGGACCAACCGGCTCAGGAAAAACCACAACCCTGCACTCTGTCCTCGGATTCATCAACACACCCGACATTAAGATCTGGACGGCGGAAGACCCCGTCGAAATCACACAGTATGGGCTCCGGCAGGTTCAAGTTCTGCCAAAAATTGACTTCACGTTTGCCGCTGCCATGCGCGCGTTCCTCCGGGCCGACCCAGACGTGATCATGGTCGGTGAAATGCGGGATAAAGAAACGGCTGAGATCGGCATTGAAGCCTCATTGACCGGTCACCTCGTCATGAGCACGCTCCACACAAACAGCGCGGTGGAAACCGTCACTCGACTTCTCGATATGGGCTGCGATTCGTTTAGTTTTGCCGATGCGATGTTGGGAGTCCTCGCCCAACGCCTCACTCGCCGGATTTGCAAGGACTGCAAGGAGCAGTACGTCGGGACAGCGGTAGAATACGAGGAAATCCGCCAGGGCTATGGACCTGAACATTGGGACAAGCTCGGCATCCCACAAGACAACACGTTCCGCCTGACCCGTGGGAAAGGATGTGAAACCTGCAATCGCACCGGCTTTAAGGGACGCGTGGCCTTGCACGAGCTGCTTCTGGGATCGGACAAACTCAAACGCATGATTCAGATGAAGGCGAGAACGGAAGAGATGCTGCACGCTGCCATTGAAGAGGGGATGACCACCCTCATGCAGGATGGAGTTCAGAAGACCCTGCTTGGCCATACGACATTTAAAGAAGTGAAAGCGGTGGCCATCAAGTAATCGGCTCAAAGAACGCAGGTCACGTCAGAATCGACCTTCACCGTCGCAGTCTGATCCGGCTAACAGAGACTAACCCAAAGCTGAACTCCCAGGTCCAGTGAGGCCGGACTCATAGCTTTTGCACCATCCAATAAAACATCGAGTACAACCCCAGCCCGGTAGGATCAACGGCCAACCACTGTTGCAAACCGATGCATACACACGAACAGACGTAGGGTACCGGCGCAGCGCTCCTCTTCAAGCACTACACGACGTGAGAATGGCGGGACGTGGCGGCGAATGGACGGGAATCTACGCGGCAGTTGTTGAAACGACCGACACGTACTTTTTCAGGCGATTCTGCGCAGCAGAAGATAATTCCGTGAAAGCCAGGCCAAAGAATTGATCCTTCGCCCATTTCACGGTGGCGACGGCGATATCGGCAGGCTTGATTTGCTTGGGAAGACGCAGGCTCAACATGATTTCATCCCCTGGTTTGATCTCAGCCTGCGTGCTGACACGGGCGCCACATATCGAAAGATCATAGACCAGGCCCAAGTCGATCCCTGGCCTTCGCAACCAACGACGAGACTGGCAATGAGACAGGGCGCAGACAAAAGGAGCAGAGACACGGACACGAGGATGTTGGCGAAATCTATTTAAAACAGAGGATCGATGCGAGGTCTGCATCATAGAGCGCCCCTACCATGTTTCCAGCGTACATCAGAACGCATTTTGCACAAATACAATTTCACAATCACACGAATCGAATCGTCGCTTACGGAAAAGAACGCACCCACCAAGCCCATGAGTGTCAAATCTCCGGCAGACCGCACCACTGTTTTTCCGGTCTCAGCTGTTCGATCGCCGACCTCTCCTAATATCGCCTCAACTTCCACGGGCGCTGCTTAAACGCAACACTCACAAGCTGCGTAATCGGACTCACCTGGCCGGACAATTCCTCAATGATCCTCGGATCATTGTCAATGACTCGATCAGCGTTGGGTATGCGATGAATAGGACCGCTGAATTTCGATGGCTTCCGTTTCCGACGACCAATGTATTCTGCGCATGCGACACACAACATGTGCGCAACCACTCGACAGCGTCGTGTCAACACGGCCGGGGGCCACCTCTACCAGAAAATGTATATAATTAGCTAAATACCCTATTTGACTCTCGCCATGGCCCATGGTACTTTATACCGTTGAATGAGCTGGCAGTAGCCTTCGCGCGATTCAAATCGCATTGATTGTTTCAGCGCGACTTTCGGCAGTAGACGCTGCTCATACGTTCCATCATTTTCTGCACTGAATGCCTGGCAGAAAGATGGACAACGTGAATTGGGCAGTTCCATCCGACCCCTTCATCTCCTTCGAGCGTTTTCCCACGTTGGAGATGCCGAGTTCTATAAAGGAGCACGTATGAAGCTATCCACCGGCTGGCGAGCCGACAAGACGAGAAAAAACAGAGCACGAGCGACGCGCAAACCGAAAATCCGATGGGAGGTTCTTGGCCTTCCTGGTCCTATTGATACCAGCCAGACGACCTCAATGGAAGATATCCGTCGGCAAGTGTCGAACATGGCGAGCCGTGGGTTCGGCCAGGGCACTCGTTCCCGCACGGCCGAACGGGAATCCAAGACCATCAACCATGTTCCCGATTCGAGCAGTAAAAGACGCCGTGAGGCCACGAAGCCGTCGTAATCATTATCGTAGAGAGGCTAGGACCCTATAAACAGCAGGCGTTCGGCGGCTGAATTCGAGCTGCGACGCAAAGGAGGGCGCCATCGGACGAGCAGGAAAAACGACCATCGCAAAACGAGACCGTGAGAAAGCGAAACAAGTTCAGCGGCGTGAGAAAGACGCCCGCCGAGAACAGCGCAAGACCGAGAAGCCCGTTCGCCCTCAGAACACAGAGGGGGAAGATCCTGATCTGGCAGGGCTTCAGTGGGGCCCACAAGAGCCACTCTATTAGGGATAGCGCGAACCCCGCACTGTACTTTACTCCCCCCTTACGCCGCTCTCACAAAACGGTCAGCGCCAAAGACTGCTTGCAGTTGTTGGGTGACTACACGGCGATACTCGCCCTTTTGTTTCACCATGAGCACGACACCATCCGCATCAGTCAGGACCAGCAAATCGTCCTCAATGGCAAGTGTCCGGTCAGGATCTCCGATATTGATGCGATACTGCGTCCGGCTATCCGGATTTCGGCCAGGTCCGACTACCAATTCCGTCAATCCGTCGATAATGCCTTCGCGGCCGTCCTCACGAAACCTGACCTTCGTGCCATCAGGAATTCTCACCCATCTCTTCCCCGTGTGCAGCCCATCAGCCTTTGGGTTTGTCACAGTGATACCCCTTTAATCATTCATACCTTTGTACCTGTCAGTCGATACCCATCGCGGATGTCACCCTAGCTGTTAGACTCCGTCCTGAGAAGCCTGGCTCCCCTCCGCTGTGGTGGAGGACTCGGCTGATGCTGGCTCCGGTCCTCGCCCGAACGCCCCCACCGCTGACGCTCACCTCTAGAACGTTCCGCCCCACCCCGCACATGCGGACGGTCATTGGGGCGAGGGCTTCCCTCTGCCAACGGTACAGCATGCCCCAACAACGTTTCGATCGCGCACAGCTGGTCACGTTCCTCGAAGGTCACGAAACTGGTGGCTTGTCCGGTCATCTTCATCCTGGCTGTCCGTCCAATACGATGAATGTAGTCCTCCGGACAATTCGGCAAATCGTAATTCACCACGTGGCCGATATTTGCCACGTCAATCCCTCGGGCGGCGATATCCGTCGCGACGAGAATTTTGACCTGTCCTCGCTTAAATCCATCGAGAGCACGGAGGCGCTGGGGCAGACTTCGGTCTCCGTGGATGACCGCGACGCGATGACCAGCCTGTTCAAGCGTCTGGCCAAGTCGATCGACCCGGCTCTTTGTCCGAGCGAATACGAGGACGGTCCCCCGTTCCGCTGCCAACAAGGACACTAACAGCTTCGTCTTCTCTTGAGGGGTCGTATGATGCACCGCTTGGGTCACACCGTCAGCCGTCGTCGAGGAAGGCGTCACCATCACGCGAACGGCGCCGTTCAGGCTCGTTTGAACCAGATGGGTGACATCCGTCTGAATCGTCGCGGAGAAGAGTAACGTCTGTCGCTCCACCGGCAACGCGTCAAGAATCTGATTAATCTGTGGAGCAAAGCCCATATCGAGCATGCGGTCGGCTTCATCGAGCACCAGAATTTTAATCGGAGCCAAATTGATCGTCCCGTTCCACATGTGGTCCAGCAGCCGACCCGGTGTGGCAACCAGAATATCGGGCCGTTGGCGTAATCCTCTGATTTGCGCCTGCATATCGCTCCCCCCGACGATGACCGTGGCTGAGATGCGGTGGCTGCGACCGAGCTTCTCGATTGCACCAAAAATCTGCAACGCTAATTCTCGTGTCGGTGCAAGGATCAGGGCTTGCGGCTGACCTTTTGGCAAAACCGCAAGCCGTTCGATCATGGGGACAACAAACGCGGCCGTTTTCCCGGTACCGGTTTGCGCACAACCGATGACGTCCCGGCCCTCAAGGGCGGGTGGAATGGCCTGAGCTTGAATGGGAGTGGGAACCAGCAAACCCGCTGCCGTCAAATCCCGCAAGAGCGGTTCAGAGAGGCCCAGGGTATGAAAACTCGTGTGAACAGAGGTATGCAATGCACTATCCTTTCAGTGTGATCGCATTAAGACGGGATCAGAGAACCGAGGGGAGAGAAACCAGGAAGGCATCAACTCCGACAGGACCTGGTCGCGATGCGATCGCGAAGTCCGTTATGATATATACAGCCGCGCCGCCGGACTACTGCGACAACGATGTGAGGATCATCGTACAGTAAGCCCCTTCCGGCGTCAACTCTCTTGAAAAAGCAAGGCTACGCCACCGGCGAGGGGAAACGCTGATTCCTACGTTCAAGGTAGCGCGTTATTGTCATGTCATGACAGATTGATGCCTTCGCTATCCTAGCGAAACTGTGCTATGTTAGTCCTACATGAAGTCCGGTCACTACTCTATCCCTCGCGCCTTCTTTCCCTCCCTCTAGATCCTGCGCGATCGATGCTCTAGTTTCCGCCCTGCTACGCACACAAGTCTCTTCTGTGAGACTGTTGAACTGTACCGGTTTGTACCGCACTCGACTCGGTCCGATAACATGATCGGAAGACTACACATGACGATGCGACATTGATCGAATCGAAATGCGGCGGTGAGTGGCAGCCTGGAACCTCGTTGCGGGCTGGCTGACAGGTCGAAGATTCGCGCGCTCGAACCAACTGACACCTCACGAAGGGAATCTCGATGGGGAAGCGGGTTCTGTATGTCGGAGGACTCCCGGACCAGGTTTCGGACTGCGAGCTACGCGGCATCTTCACCTCCTACGGTCTGGTTGCCAGAGCGTACGTCGTCCGATTCAAACATACGGGAAAGTCCGCCGGATACGGATTCGTCGAAATGGGATCCGGCGAGCAAGCCTTGAACGCCGTGGTCGCCCTTGAAGGAACTGAATGGGATGGACACCTCCTCAGGCTCTATGTCACCCCCTACGCAAACCAGGCCGTATAACATCACACGCGTGACGGAAAAGGAGTGGGCATGAGCCGTACGAACTTGGACCCGATCATGACCTTCCCTGATGGATCGCACCTTTTGATCAGTACTGCCTGCTCAAAAGAAGGGAGCTTTTCCTGTGCCCTCTACATGGCGACCATCGCAGCGGATGATCGAGGGAACTTCCACGTCATCTCCAACCATCTCGCCGCAGCGACTTGCTTGATTGCGCAAGAAGACGCGTACAGCTATGCCCAACGTCTCTACCCGCATTCGGCTGAGACGATGAAGAAGCCCCCCTATCTCATCTGGCCAGGCCCCGGTCCCACCGGCAATGCGGATGTGTAGGATCGCATGCAGGCGCCGCGAATGTACGACCCCAGGATCTATAGCTTTTCATATCCGCCTCTGCTAGGATGTCTCTGTTTCACGCGGCGGGCCTCGCATGAAACAGCAAATTGAACGGCCCATCACCGATATTGTTGTTACCGAGAATCTGATCGGAAGCTCGACCCAAGTCGCTGCGCTGTTCGCGTCTTCGGCCCGTTCCTTCCCCTCGTATATTCGTTCTCGAGTCTCAAACAATATCAATTTCAGAAGGAGGAACCCCCATGGGTTCAAAACTTTATGTCGGCGGGTTGCCCTATGCGGCAACTGAATCACAGCTCACCACCCTCTTCGCCGCGCACGGCACCGTCGAGTCTGCGCGTGTGATCACGGACAAGTTCACCGGGCAATCACGAGGCTTCGGCTTCGTCGAGATGGCCACACCAGAAGAAGCCAAGGCTGCGATTACCGCGTTGAACGGCTCACAGATGGACGGACGTCCACTGACTGTCAACGAAGCCAAGCCACAAGAGCCTCGCACCGGCGGTGGCGGTGGTGGTGGTCGCTTCGGTGGTGGCGGCGGTGACCGCGGCGGACGCGGTCGCTTCTAACATAGCGCCAACTAGCTGCGGAAGGGGCGCTTCGGTTGAAGCGCCCCTTCACATCCTGGCACGCTCCTGGCATCTCACATTCAATTTGCTGTAGCAACCCCACTGCTCGCAACCTCAGACCAATTACAGTCGCGTGCCTCTGGATATGGCAACTAATCCGCCCGAGCGCTGTTGCGGTCACACCTGTATGGAAAATAACAATGCCTCCATCGACTCGGCCTCACGCGCAGCAAGCATGCGGCATGAATAGACCTGAATAGTTGGAGAAGACGTCGAACCCTGTCCCCTAATCCTGATCACCGATGACTGCATATGCGCTACACTCTACGTCCATACCTCCTGCACCTGATCCTTACCCTCTCGCTTTTCACGGCACTCTGCACACCCAGCCTTGCAGGGGATATAGCCCTTCAGAGCATCGGCCCTCGCATTGGCCTTAGTCCAGACACTCCCCTATTGGGGAAAAGACAAACAGAATCCTTCCGCATGGCTGACGTCTCGGCGGTGTTCTCGCTCCCCTGGTCCAGGCCGCTAGGCGGCGACACATGGAGTCTTGCGACGAGACTGACCGCAAGCGCTGGAGCACTGGAAGGGGCAGGCGACAGCGGTCTGATGATGACGGTGGTGCCGGGTCTTGCGCTCAATGGCTGGAAAGAACTGGTCAGCTTCGACGTCGGAGGCGGGCTAGCCTACTTCAGCCGATACAAGTTCGGCGAGCAAGACTTCGGGGGACCGGTTCAATTCGTCGCAACCATGGGGGTCCGCATTAACCCATTTTCTCATATCTATACCGGCGTTCGCCTCCAACACTTCTCCGATGCCGGCCTCTATGGATCGTCCAGCCTTGGCATAGACCTGTACATCCTAGAACTTGGTTACCGGTTCTAACCCGAACATCGCCGGCCTGTCGATCATTTCTGACAAGCCAGGTCTGTCTGGTCAATCTGGTTTGTTTGGTTTCTTTGGTTTGTCTTGCTCCTTTCATTCCTCCGGTCGGTCAACCAGATGAACTAGATAAACGAAATGAGCCAAACAATGGTCATCTTTTGCTGGAGGGCTTTTTCAGCATCCTGCTAAAGTTTCCACCCTGACAACACACATCGTTGCGCAACAAGTGGCGTGAAGCTCCCCACATCTTCCGAGACCCTTGTCATAACCTCATTCGCCAGCCCCTGATCCTCGAAGCACTCATAGGCATCATCGAGAAAACCACCCCGGAGGAGCGGATGGTGGAGAAATGCCTGGTCGGTGCCAGTCGCCACCTCCAATGGATACTCAGCCACGACAATGCGTACGAGATCAAGCCGCTCCAGCCATCCACGCCCATCTATTGCTGACGGCCGTTCGGCAAGATAGACCTCCAGCCGACGACGCTCCGCCAATAGACCACGAACCGCCATCTCCTGATCGATCCGACGCCAGAGTGAATCGAACGTACCGAGCGAAGGAAACGTCAGCACCAGCTGGCCGCCTGACTTGAGATGTTCCACCAATCCTTGAACGGCTTCAAAACGATTTGGACGAAAAAACATGACGGAAAGATTACCGGTGATGCGGTCAAAACATGGTAGGCGCGGCGGCAGCGCACGCATATCCAGGCATTCAAATCGCAACCACGGGAGTTGCGCTCCTTGAATCACTCGCGCGCTCTCAATCTGGCGCCCGCTAAGATCGATGGCCAGAACCTGCCCCGTGGACCCCACCTGCTCTGCCAGGTAGAAAGCTGGAATCCCGTGGCCACAGGCGATATCGAGAATGGATGCTCCAGGGAAAAGATTCAGATGCTGCAGCAACAACTCAGCGAAGGGAGTGGACCAATAGTCATGGGCCGGAAGAGGCCAACGAGACCTGACTTCGGTCCTTTGTTCAGTCATGTCACTCCTCTTCTATCGTGCGATCGATATCGTAGACTCCGCCGCTCTGCCAAGAGCCGCAGCCGTTTCGCGAAGCGTCGATGGTGACCATGGGGGACAGCAAGACAAACCAGGCAGGAACTCTTCGCATGATACTACTGTGGGCCGTAGAGGGAAGGAAATGATCAGGATTCGGCAGGTCAAGAAAGCAAACCGTTCACCCCAGGCTGCTTACTGCGAGGACTTCGGCTGGCGTTTTGCATGCAAGCCCTTGTCGCTCTTGCTCATCGGCCTGCTGGACTCACCTTCAGAGAGAATGTCCTCAATCTGGGATTCGCTGCACGTAAGATCTCTATCGACTGGTTTCCGTAATGGAACGCCTGTCGGCTTGGCTGCAGCACGAACCTTCTTATCTTTGACATCGTCCGGCATGATGTCTGTACTCTTTCTTGTTGAGTGTGTTCCGCCGACAACGATGCCTACTGCTGTCGCACACGATGAGAACAGTTGATGGAATACGATCCACCCGTCGCCAGCTCGTAGACTTGCGTGGCCTTTTTCATACGATCCCGCTCGATACTGGCTACCTATAGCGTGGACGGATGCTCGACGAATGCACTGCGAGTCTCCCGCATTGTCTCAGATGGCGGAAAGCCGGTGAACTCCTCCCTCAAGGCCCCGATCGTGTTGTTCAATAAGTGCTTGGCACTACGCTGAAGCGGTCGCTGCGACTGTGCTCTGGGGAGGCTGAGGCGCTGCGGCCGGTGCCGTCTGCACGGACGCCTTCAGCTCGTCGATAGCCTTTTCAACGTCTTTTTCCGTCGATCCAAATCGATCTCCCATCACCTTTATGGCCTGCGTGATCGCTTTCTTCATCTTCGTAATTTGTTCTTCCGGTGTCATCGAGACTCTCCTTGATAAGTTGGGGGCCTGCATTGAAAAGTCGGCCGCATATTCGGGGGCCGGTCTCTTCGAGGAACCGATCCGCGGCCATCCCGCTGGTCAAGCCCAATGAACGCAGCACATCTGACATATGCTGGCAGCGGAGCAGCGGAGACTGGAGAATCAAACGCGCAGGAAGAAAGTAACACGCGCGCGGGATAGGACAGTCCGCGAGGCTCAATACCGCACGGCTCTATGCTAGACGCCGGGGAGGGCCCGGTCAAGCTGTATTAATAGGAGCCTAATGCTCCAATTCGTACCGCACAGCACTCAATAAATCCGGCATACTAAAGGGCTTCTGGAACGTCTGCCGTGCCCCGAGGAGTTTCGCGACACTCAAGGCATGCGTTGAGTCTCCAACTCCTGAGATCGCGATCACCTTGGCGCGGAGGAATTCACGCGTCAGCTCAAGGAGCAGATCCAACCCATTCATCTCAGGCATGACAATGTCTGTGATGACCAAATCCGTCGGCCTCTTGCGGTACAGCTCAAGCCCCTTGCGACCATTGACAGCTTCCATGACGTCATATCCTGCCGCTCCAAGAGCGGAGCAGAGAAGCACACGGATGGTTTCCTCGTCGTCAATGATCAAAATCGTCGCCATGGGAAAAACACTCCAGTTATTCTCTGTGAAAATGGACAGCCAACAACTTTGGTCTTTCTGGTTTGTTTGGTTCATCTCGTTTATCTGGTTCATCTGGTTCACCGACCGGACGAACGAAATGAACAAGACAAACCAAAGAAACCAAACAAACCAGATAGACCAGATAGACCAAACAACGGTCTTTTGATATCAGGACTCTTCCTCTTCAATATCCTCGATCGACTGTTTGAGCGCCTCGACAAAGGCCTCCGGTTGAGCCAGGGCGTTTTCTGTCAGTTGGAATTCAGAAACCAACACGCCGGCCTTGTCGACAATGATCAACCGATAGCCCTGTTGCACAGTGACCGCCTCACTCGATCTGATGGAATGCGTCCACGAACCTAGCATAGTGGGAAATGGATTTTATAGCGGGTGATGGAGAAGGAAATGGACGCTGGCGCGCCTCTTGACGAAACGATCACAGTGCGGCATCTTCCAGATCCTCACGAAGAAGAATCGAGAAGGAGGCACCATGGCCATGGAGTCCGTCATGCTTTCGCTCGGAACGCCCGCTCCCCCGTTTGTGTTGCGCGATGTCGTGGGCGGTCAGACTTACTCGCTCGACTCGTTTGCCGGCAAGACCGCGCTGCTGGTCATGTTCATCTGTCGACACTGTCCCTATGTCGCGCACGTTGAGCGTGAGATCGCGAAGATCGGGCAAGACTATGCAGGCACAGGGCTTGGCATCCTCGGCATCAGCAGCAACGATCCGGTGAACTATCCGGATGACGCTCCACCGCGTCTGAAGGAGATGGCCGAGCGCCTCGGCTTCATCTTTCCCTTCTGTTTCGACGAAACCCAAGACGTAGCGAGGGCCTATCGGGCAGCCTGCACCCCGGACTTTTATCTCTTCGATGGGGAACGGAGGCTAGTCTACCGTGGTCAGCTCGACGACAGCCGCCCGGGCAGCAACAAGCCCGTCACCGGCCGCGACCTACGCGCCGCGATCGATGCAGTGCTTGCAGGGAAGCCCGTCGATAGCAACCAACGGGCCAGCGTCGGCTGCAGCATCAAGTGGAAAACGCAGAGGTAGTCTGTTGGTCTCCTTTGCTCGCGCAACGCGCGGCTTAAGAAAGCCCTCGTTGCATGCGCGCAGTAGGAAACCAATCAGACCACCTCTGCTAAAGGGGTGAGGGAGAAGTCAGAAGAGGAATCAATCAGACGATTAAAATCAGAGAGATAACCCAGCCAAACTCGTATCTCGCCAGTCCTGCTCGTCGCGCCAGTCTCGCCGATGAACTACAATAACGCCAACTGAGCCTGCGCCCACGCGTTGCCTTGGGCGGCGGCTCTCTCGTACCATCCCCGTGCCGTCGCATAGTCCTGCGGCCCACCCCACCCGTTGGCATACAGCTGCCCGAGCTGGGCCTGCGCCCATACATTGCCCTGGACAGCGGCTTTCTCGTGCCATCCACGTGCCGCCTTATAATCTTGCGGCACGCCCCGCCCATTGGCATACAGCTGCCCAAGACTGTACTGCGCTTGCGCAACACCTTGGGTAGCCGCTTGCTCCCACCACTGTCGCGCCTTCGTGAAATCCTGCGGCACACCCCGCCCGTCAGCATACAACTGCCCGAGCTGGCTCTGCGCCCATGCATGGCCCTGGGCAGCAGCAAACTCGTACCACCTCCGTGCCGTTGCATAGTCCTGCGGCACACCCCTCCGCCCGCTTTCATACAGCTGACCGAGCTTAGTCTGTGCCGACGCGCTGCCCTGAGCAGCCAGCCTCTTCAGTTGCTGCAGATCTACCTCTGAAACCATGTCCGCCGAAGCGCCAGGCGCATGTCTAGCGGCCTGCGCCATCTGTCGCTGCATCACATCAAGGCCATTCAGGCGTTGCTGTTGAGTTCCTGCCGTTGGCGCATTCCTCGGAGGTGTTGCATGATCATCCTTCGGAGTATGAATATGGGACCCCTCATCCCCTAGCACCCCAGCAGGGTGATCGTGTTCCTCCGCTTCAACTACGAATAAGGCATTCCCCGAAAGTGTCGCATGTTCATCCGTGTGAGGCGGCTTGTTGGAAATAATCACTTTGGATTTTTTTGTGGTCGTAAATATGAGGATGACGGCAAATAGCACGGCGATCGCCAACATCGCCACTCGCGCAGGGGTAAAAAACTCATCCTTTTCCGGAGGTTTAATGTCCCATTTCTCATCTCGCTCGGGATCGAAGCGAAATGTTGTCCGGCAGGTGGGGCACGTCACGATCACAACCTTTTTCGCGTCGACTCGGAGCACCGAATTACACCCCGAGTCGGGACATCGAGTAATGCGAGCTTCGGGCGGTTTAGGCTTGGGCTGCCCTTGCCGCGCACTGCGGGCGCGCAGCCCATCATCGTAGCGTTGTTTCAATTCAGGGTCGCGGAGCGTCTCGAACGCAACATTAATGTCCCTGCTCTTCTCCTCGGCCTTCGCCAGAAGCGTGGGACTATGGTGAAAGCGATCGGGATGCCAGACTTGTAATAGGAGTCGGTAGGCTTGGGTTATCTCTCCGGGGGTCGCCGATTCGGAAATTTCCAGAATGGAGTAATAATTCTCCATGCTAGACGCTCCAATACGATGGACATGTGTGCCTCACAATGAATGACATTCTATTAGGCCGGGGATCGAAGATGCAAGACGGGATGGGCAGCCTGGTCGTCCTCCTGCTCGCGGAACGCGCGCCCTCAGAAGGGCCTCGTTCGACGCGCGCAATCGAGGATCGACCAGGCCGCCCTGTGAAGAGAGATACGAGCGAGCTTGGAAGGATCATCTTGATGGATGAAGGTGGCTCGATGCGGGCAGGGGGGGGATAGGCTTCGAGGGAGTGCCGGATCCCGGTCTAATAAGTGGTCAGCCCTTAATCTCCTCTTTCAAGCGTTTGAGCAGTTGGTCCAATCGTTCCTGTTGAGGCGACGCCACAGTGATGAACCCCACGCCTAGCTCACCCCCGCGGCTCCATCGCACCGCCGCCCGGTCAATGCAAATAGGTGCCGGCTCGCCGGGCACGTCGAAGCGGAGGGACACCTGCATGCCTGAGTAGACCTTACTGTCGGTCTTTGCGCGGCAGCCACTCTTCGACAGATTCATGATCGTACCGACCGATTCAGAGCGCGGTTGACCAGAGAGCACGCTCTGAAAGTGCACGGGAAAGCGCTGCTGGCGGCGGAGATCCATGAGATGACGAGCCTACTCCTCGTCTAGAGCATAGCGTATGCGAGGCACAAGTGGTTCATGAAAACGTCTTTTTCGTTCCTAGCGGCAGGTTGCGCGTTACCAGGCGTAGGCTTCCGGTGCAGGCCCGCCCGGGCCGGGGAAGATGCCGTCGAGCCGTTTCAGTGTGTCCTGGCTCAACGTGAGACTCAGGACTCGCATTGTGCCGTTTAATTGCTCGATCGTGCGCGGTCCGATAATCGGCGACGTAACGGCCTTTTGGTGCAGCAGCCAGGCAAGCGCGACATCGGCCGGGCGCTCACCGAGCTGCGTGCACAGCGCCTCATAGGCTTCCAGCTTGGGGCGGTACTTCTCGATGTCTTTTTTCACATCTTCGTTTGCGCGTCGACCAACCGTCGCCGGTTCCAATGCCCCGGCCAATAGCCCACGCGCGAGCGGGCTCCAGGGGATGAGACCGATGCCATAGGCTTCGCAGGCTGGAATCACTTCTAACTCGATCGTGCGCTCGTTCAAATTATAGAGACTTTGCTCCGACACAAGACCGACGAAGTGGCGGCTGCGTGCTAATTCTTGCGCCTGAGCCAGATGCCAGCCGGCGAAATTGCTGCTGCCCACATACAGAATCTTGCCTTCCCGGACCAACTGCTCCATCGCCTGCCAGATTTCCTCCCACGGGGTCTCCCGATCGACGTGATGCATCTGATACAGGTCGATGCAGTCGGTCTGAAGGCGTCGCAAGCTCGCCTCGCAGGCCCGCTTGATGTGCAGGGCCGACAAGCGAGACTGATTCGGTCCCTCGCCCATGCGACCGAACACCTTCGTCGCCAGAACGACTTTCTCACGCCGTCCTCCGCCCTGGGCGAACCAACGCCCCACGATCTGCTCCGTCCACCCCTCCCCCACTTTCCAGCCATAGACATTCGCCGTGTCGAAAAAGTTGAGGCCCAGCTCCAGCGCCCGATCCATGATGGCGAAACTGTCCGCCTCGCTTGTCTCCGGACCGAAATTCATCGTGCCGAGACAGAGCCGGCTGACTTTCACTCCCGACCGACCGAGATGAACATATTGCATACACAAGATTCCTTGTCACACATACAGATGGAGGATACTCATTCAACAGGAATCGCGGGGTTCCCACCTACTGAACGGCATTCATGCTCTCCTCATTCATCGACCTCTTCTCATCATACTTGGTGGGTTTCACGGGGGAATCTTTTTTGCGATCCTCCAGCTTCGCGGTGGAAGGATCGCTAGAGAACGCGCAGCCGGTCACGGCGAGCAAGAGCGTGGAAAGGACGACCGGGGTCACAATGGACATGAGACCTCCTTGATCCTGAGTGTTCCTGGCGTCATGTATCCACACCACTAGCATGGAGTCGAATCTTCTCCTCCACACTCGCCACGACCTCAGCAAATTGTTCAGGTTGTGGCGCCGTTCTTTCATCGAAACATCCGGCATCCCGTAACTTGTACAAGTAATTGAATTCGATGAGCCACTTGCTCTTGTTGGCTCTCTCTTCCGCAAGAGAATAGTAAATATCGTGGCGCGGTGTCAGAGGCGCAGAGCATTGCATGGCGTACACATCGCTAAGAATGGTTGAAACAGTCTTTTTGTGAACAACTTGCATGCCCCAGGGTGACATCAAGAAATAGACCAAGAGCGCGCCAGCAGCGAGAACCACGAGAACGATCAAGAGGACTTCCATAATCCCTTCCCTTGCGTACACAGCAAGCTCGTGGATTGAGCCTACTCCCCATCTGGAGAACAGCGCAAGCGGGAAGGGGATGGAGGGGAGCAGCCAGACCATCCTTCTTGCTCGCTGAGGCCGCACAATCAGAATGTGCTCCCTCAATGCGCGCAGTGAAGGACAATCTGACTGCTCCCCTTCAAAGCTAGGTGGGAGAAGTCGGAAGGCCCTCGCACGGGCTAAGGGCGCGTTTCGGCGTGCTCGGAGTTGGAACCCATCTCGCTTATCCACTTGTCTCACACGTCACGCGTGAAGAAACTAGGCGCGCAGGCAGGGTGAAGACAGCAGGCAATTGTCTGTCCAAACTGTCAGCGAGGGAGTACAATTGCAGCAGTCAAGAGGCCGTCACGCAGAGAATCGCCGCGCGCGTGCGCGCCGTGACGATTGAGTGGACGGACGAATTCATTGCAACCATCCGAGGAGTTCTTGCGCGCAAGGATAATCGATAGCGACAAGGAGACAGCATGAGCGGGTTTGCCATGCGGAAGGGTCAACGGCTTAAGACATTCGCGGCGATGCGCTACTTTGGGGACAGGGTTGCCGGTGAAGGAATCATCAAAGATCTTTCGCTGAACGGAAGTTACATCACCGGGAATGTACCAGTCTCCATCGGGATGGTGCTCGCCCTGCATATTTTTGTGCCGGGAGACCCGGAGCTGTTAGTGATCGATCGTGCCACCGTGAAATGGGTCAAGAGGGCTGCGTTCGGGGTGGATTTCGACACTCACGAGCCGAAGCTTGCCGAGCGAATTACGCAGGTCATCGCCACGCTAGTCAAGACGAAACACAGCTCATCTGGCAGCGAATAAGAAAACCCGGCAGGCGTTTGCCCCACATGAATGTGGAACAGTCGGCCCAACGTGTCGGCGGGAACCTATCAACAGTGCCTTCGTAACCAGGCGAAGGAGGTGCGGCCAGATGCAAGGCCGCAGGCCCGAAAAAACCGGAAGCGTATTTGCTGCAATACGTTGAGGATTTTTTCGGGTCGAGAACGACGCAGATGGTCGCAGGTCGTTCGCCGCAGGAGATTACTTCGAGTCACGGATAGGAAGTAACCGTCTCACCGGGCCTGCGGGTTTGTTCTGATACCGTGCGACAAACATCTCGCCCTTCGTGCGGGCATGCTCCTCGGCATCCTCCCGCGTCGCAAAGCGAACCTCCCCCACCTGCCACCACTGGCTTGCACTCACGCTCTCCCCCAATAACTCCGTCACCGAGACCCGCAGCGCTTTCGCCAACCGCACCAGCGTGCTCAACGACGGGTCGTGTTGTCCCAACTCCAGCCGCGTCAGGAAAGTGCGAGACAGACCGGCGGTCACGGCAAGCTGCTCTTGTGTCAAACCACGGCGAGTTCTCAATCGCTGAAGCTGTTTGCCGAAACGCTGAATCGCGCGCATGGGGTCTCCAGTACGAAAGCAAGAGACAACGGGGGTGAGTCTACACCGCAAGGTGTGCGGGGCGGAAGGGTGGGACGGGAGCAGCCAGGTGCCCTCCTTGCTCGCAGAACGCGCACGATAAAACTGTCGACATATAGCGCTTATCGAGATCCGCTTGAATCGCCGCGGTGGGAAAGCCGAGCAGGGCGTTATATACTCTAATTTCAAGGATTTTGTCGGCGTGCTACATCGAGAGCGGAACTGGTAGTTTACTGAATTGCAGGGAGCCCGCTCCCGCACCTAAACGAGGAGGTGCCTTACGGATATATTTGATAAGTCTAGAAAGGACATGGAGGCCGAAGTCAAGAAATCGTTCAAGTGGGTCGTGTTAACCGCCCTCGTCGGGCTCGTATTGATGATGTTGTATGTTATGGTCGCGTGAGCCCGCGGAAAGTGAATCCGCGTGTAGTTTGATTAACCTCAGTAAACGTGTCGCTTTGCCCTTTGTTCTGGTAGAAGAGTTGTTTTTCAACTTGATAGTTCCAGGAAAACGAGATCGTTCAAAACCATAAATTTCCTGGATGCAGAAAGGAAAATGCGTCGTTAGTTCGGGCTTGTGATTGTGGTCTTCTTCACAACCCGAAACGGGTGATAATAATATGCCTTGCTCTCGCAGAAGCGTAAAGAGCCTTCCCATTCTTGCTTAACTTTTACCCGTATCCTTATACGCAGAAACTCTCCCGCGACTCGTCTATAGGCAGGCGAATAGGTCAGATCATATCCCCCAGCCTTAGCATGTTTGGAGGAAAATTGAGGAGCACGGACATCAAGGTCTTTCGCGTCTACGATGGCGATCACTGATTTCTCATCGTCTGAACGTGGGCTTTGTACATGCTTGGTATCGACAGCAAACCGCAGATTGGCAGATTTGACTTCGACTGTTCGCTTTGCGCGAATCATCACATCTAACACATGCTCTCCTATGTCAATTGTTTTACAATCGGCGCCCACATTCACCAGATCATCGCCCTCGCCGAAGTACACGGCATAGGAATGCTTCTCCGTCCACTTACGGTACAACCACTTGGATACAAAAAATCCGACAACGAGCAATACACCGAAAACCTGTAACGTCTCGGTACAATCGGAGTCACGTATTGAGGCAGGCAGTTGAGTGAGGCAATCCACGATTATCCACCACCATATGTTTGCGCGGGCGTGAGCCGTGCGCCGGGTTGATGCCGATCAAGCCATTCGATGGTTTCTGCTCCTGAGAGCGCCAAGCCATATCCGGCCAATAACGTGGCAATCATGGCAATCCGCCCAAGTCCTGCAGAACAGAGGTACACGCAGAGTATCAGGTAACATAGTATCGGTGTCTTTGGAACAAGATATTTTAGCGAACGGTAGCGCGTTGTGAAGGGAGTCGGTATGGATGTGTGGCAGAAGCAAAACGGGAGAGGAGTTAGAGCGGTTCCTGAAACTGGAGCGGGGCGTGCTTCCGATCTTTCGGCAGCGTGAATTTGAAATGCCAATCCTGCTGTCCGCCTTCCGGTGTGGCGTGGAACCAGCCTTCTGCGCCAAGATGCTCGCCTGATTTGGACTTACCCTCCGGATAGAACTTGAACTGCAAACGTCCCTGTCGATTCCCTTTCACATCATCTGGGTCGAGCTTTCCCATGATCTCGATGTGGTCTTCAAATTTATCGAGCGCTTCGCTGAGAAGCGAACGGAGCAGACTTGTGGACAATCCCTGTTGGAAGGGTGCCTCCGGGTTGAACGGTTCAACCTCAGCGGCCCACACCGGACCGGCCGTACACGCCAAGAAAAATGTTATCGCGACAGCCCGTACCATGCGATTACTCTATTCTCTGAACCCTGCGCCGTCAAGGTGTGAAGACCGTTATTTGGTTTTTCTTGTTTGGTTTCCCGGATCAAGCAACAAAACAAACCAAATAGACCAGACCAACCAGATGAACCAAACAGGCCCGGGCGTTCAGGGATTAGCGAACGGCCTCCATGCTTTCCTCATTCATCGACCTCTTTTCATCATGTTTGGATGGTTTCACGGGGGCATCTTTTTTACGATTCTCCAGCTTCGCAGTGGAAGGATCGCTAGAGAACGCGCAGCCGGTCACGACAAGCAAGAACGTGGAGAGGACTACCGCCGTTACAATAGACATAGGACCTCCTTGATCCTGAGTGTTCTTGGAATTCTGCATGTCTCGTACGTCTCACGTCAAAGACACTATGCGCGCAATCGAGAATCAAGAGGCACGCGAAAAGTAGCATATCCCCGTCTTCTCTCACACTCGCCACATTGAAGCCACCCAACGCGCAGCGTCACGCTGGCGATGGTGACGGTTTCTTTGGGGTCGAATTGGCCGGTTGCCTGCGGAGCCCGATGCGCAGGAGTTCTTGCAACAACTCTTGATAGGTATAGCCGGCTTTCTCTGCCGAATCCGAAAAATCTTCGGCGTGCGCAATTTGTGGATTCGGATTGGCTTCCAGTACGTACACATGCCCCGCGTTGTCCATGCGCACGTCGATGCGGGCATAGCCACTCAGGCCCAGGGCGCGATAGACCCGCTTCGCAAGATGCTGAATCTCCTTGGCCTTCCCGTCCGGCAGATTCTTGGCTTCGCCGGAGCGAATCCCATACTTAACTTGATACGCCCGACTCCATTTGACTCGTTCTGTCGCAATCCGGCGGGCGTCATCCGGCAGCTGGTCCATGATCAACTCCCACACCGGCAAGACGTGAAGCTGCCCATTGCCCATCACCCCGACATACAATTCTCGCCCTTCGATGTACTGCTCGATGAGGGCGCCGGTCCCGACGCTCGCGTGAATGAATTCGACGCGCTCCTTGAGTTTGTCGTCATCCTGCACAATGGACGCCTGCGAGATCCCAAGCGAGGCCTCTTCAGTCACCGATTTGACAATAAGTGGAAAGGGCAGCCACTTTGGCCGTTTGACCCTCCGCCCCTGGGGCACCACCATGAAATCCGGGAACGGGATGCGATGGAACGAGAACAGCTTCTTCGAGAGCACTTTGTCGCGCGCCAGCATCAACCCCCGCGGGTTACAGCCGGTATAGGGCACGTGCAGCAGTTCAAGATACGACACCACATTCTGGTCGTATACCGCCACCCCGTCGAACTCTTCGAGCAGATTGAAGGCGATGTGCGGTTTCCAATCCTCGATGGCCGTACGCAGCACCCCGAGATCGCTCTTGACCCCGAGCGGCTTGACGTCATGCCCGAGCTTGCGGAGCGTGGAGACCACATCGTATTCCGTCTTCCACTCGGCGCTGGCCACGTCCTGCCCGGCCGTGGGCGCATCCGGCGGCACCAGATCTTCGTGCATCAGGACGAGGATGCGAAGTTGTTTCATAGCGCCACCTGATGCCGCCCGCTACGCAGGTAGGTCATCGTGTGGACCGTCAGCAAAATCGTGAAATCCAACTTGGCCTGCTCTTCTGCGAGCGGCAAGTGCAAGTGGAGCTGGCGGCAGCGCTGAATCATGTCCTCCAGGACCTGATCGATCGTATATTGATATTCGCCGGTCCAGGCGGCGACCTTACGTCGCACCTCTTTGCGGAAGCGGTTCAAGAACGTGGCGGCGCTCAGGTGCGCGGCATGGGCCGGGGCATCGGAAAACAGGCGCTTCAAATCGGGATCGTAAAAGGACGGACGTTCAACCCCATAGTGCTTGCGCTTGCGCTCATAGTGCTCGCGCAGGGTTTCCTTCAGGTCGGGCAGCGGATCGACCTCCTCCTGCGTGACCACCTTGGGCGGCACCGCCGCGAGCCCGTGCATCAGCCCCTCGACATACTGCAGTTTCTTGAGCACCGGCCAGCCCTTGTAGCGGTCCGCCCACGTCGAATCGGGCGTCAGCCAGACCGCGAAGGTCTCCGCAAAGTCCTCATCCGGATGGCTTTGCGCATACCACACATCGAGATGTCGCACGAAGCTCCGACTATAGGGCCGGGGACGGTAATATTTGGGATAGGGATCGGACGAGCGACCGAATACTTGCTGCCGACGGCGGAGCCGGCGGAGGCGATAGGCATTTTCTATGGCGTGGCCGGCCTCATGCCGCAAAATTCGCATGCACCAGTCCGGAGTCCCACCCTCGACCTCGAGCATCTGGTCCAGTTCCAGTTTCGCGAGACGCGGATGGGCCAGATAAAATGGCACGGCAATCCCCGGCACGCCATCCGGCGTAAACCATTCGTTGGACAGCCAACAGTGGGGACGGAAGAGAAGCTGGCGGGCGTCGAGTTCGGCGTAGAGCTGCTGGATCTGAGCGGACAGGAAGGCCCCGTCAAGGGTGACGCCGAGTTGGCTCATCGGGATGTTCAAGAGCTGCTCGTTGGACCACGAGGCCCATTCCGGCTCGTGATCATGGCTGTCAGCCGCGGTCATTTCCAGTGTCCGTGATCGTTGCATCGATGCATGAACCAACGTGGTACGTCACGTCGCATTGCAAAGGGAATCGACGAAATGGGCGCATCGAGAAGGGCATGGGAACCTCGCAGGGTAACTCATTCTAGGAGGGGGACTGAGGAAACCGCAAGATGGGGTGGGAGGGAACAGCCAGACCATCCTTCTTGCTCGCTGAGGCCGCACGATCAGAATGTGCTCCCTCAATACGCGGACTATTTGGCTGCTCCCCTTAGGGCAAAGTGGAGAAAACCAATCAGTCGGAATTGTTCAAGCGGTGCTTCGAGGTCGTCGACGATTTCTTGGGCGATGACGTCGAATACGATCTAGAGAAAACGACGCCTGACACCTGTATTTCCTCCGGCGTTCGCTTGCGATAACCGCCAGGTTGTCCGGCAATCCAAGCAGCGGCTTCGCCCGCATGTCCCGCCCTGCCATCCTGCGGGACAACCGTACCCTGAGTCAGAATGGTCTCGATGTCTGATCGAAGTTCTTTTCGAAGATGTCTACCATCGAGTCACCTCCAAGGTCCACCTGCTGGCCACTGAGTATCAAACGCTTCGCGTTTGACAGTAGCGGTCGTTGGCGGCATCAGAAAGCGCTGGAGCACCGGAAGAACCTCGAAGAGCGAGACTCCCTGTGCATCCACCCCAGCTCTCTTCAAGAACGCCGCCCACTGAGCCTGCTTGTTTCGGTCGCGTGAGAAGTCAGACGTGAAACACACGGGATCAATGGTCGGAAGTGATGTTCGCCGACGCTCGAAGGTGGCCCGGATAGCATCAACAAGTCGAGCCCCCTCGAAGGAGAACATTCGGGATAGCGTCCACAGGTCGAAGAAATCTTTCATGCGGCTGTTTCCAATTCCAAGTTCAACCATGGACTGGAACTTCTCCGCAACCACTGTTTCACGAGGATACGCCAAGAGTCGCGGGGCTGGGAAGTCCAGCAGCGTGGGATAGTCCAGCGGTTCGGGCTCCGGGACCACGGCATCACCAAAGCCAATGTCTACTTGGATGGGGATCTTGGCCACACCAAGTCGCGCTTCGAACGAGAGGCGAACGCCCTCATACTCTTCTCCATCTCGAATCTCCTTGCCTGTCATGGCGTCACCAAAAAATACCACGCCATCAACCTCAACCGAGGTCCGGCAAATTTCTTGGAAGGTCGTGAGAAGGGTAGCCACATCATGGTCACCATGCCCAAGCAAGTCCAGATCGCGCGTGGCACGATGCGGCGTCTCGCTCCAGACGGAAAAAAGCATCGCGCCCTTCAAGACGAACCGGTCTCGATGAGGTGAACGGCTCAACCGGTACATCAGCCGTTCCAATCCGTAGTAAATGAGAGTGCGTTGAAAGTCCTCGCCCCGTTCATGTGAGCGGTTCAGCAGGCGCTGGCGAACGGACGCCGCCACATCTTTCAGTTGTTTCTCACTCACGCCAGCGCCTCCAGGTACGGACGCATCACCGCCGTCACCCGGCACACCTTGGCGAAGCGCCAGAGTTCATCCATGCCTGATCGGTGTGTTCGTCGATAGTCGCGTAGGGCTTCCAGTGCCACGTCGAGTCCGATCTTGTTTCTGAATTTGAAACAATCGGCCACAGTCTTCGCCGGATTGAAGACCCGAACCGGCACACCTTCAATGCGATGCTCCTCCACCCCGCTGGTCAGAACGTGACCGGAAAGATGAATCAGGCGAAAGCGTACCCCCTCCCCCTTGGGCCTCCACGCCTTATGAGGGATAGCCATCCAGACTTCGAATGGATTCTGCGTGGTCAGGTTGTGAAAGCGAAGAGCCGACAGGAGGCAGATGACGCCCCGTGGCACACGGCTGCACGCTTCCGCGAGACTGCGATGTTCTGAGATGTCCGCCCCAGGCAGTGAATACAGGCCGACGCCGATGCGCTGGAGCTGTCCCCGTTGCAGAAGACGGCGGAGGTGTTCTCGTGTGACACCTTCCCGAGTCAGCGCGCGCGCGCGAATGACACCTGTCCGGCGGACCAGAGCAACAGCCTTTTCACTTGGGGTTTTCATGGGTGACCGTTACGAAACATCGGCAAATAAATGTAGTTGCCGAGGAAGTGTAACAGTGGCTTGGGTGGATTACAAGGGCTTCAACCCTACCGAGGATGGCCAGGGCTGGATAAACACGTTGACACATCTTGAGAAGTGCAAACCGTCTTATCCACTCATAGGTGGGGGCAAGACTTCACCCCGCACATCGATCGTGTCGGTCACGGCGAACAAGAGCGTGGGGAGAACTACCGCCATCACAATGGACATGGGACCTTCTTGATCATGACGGTGCTTGGCGTGCCGAAATAATCTCATCCCGAAATTGCTGAGCACTCTTTGTCCTGTGCAGCCAGGGGGAAGGAAGCGCGCATCAGGTCACTTTCTCCGAAATATCACTACCAAGGTCATTCGCAACCAGTCAAAATTGTTCGAGGGCGGCTTCGAGATCGTCGAGGATTTCAAATTGGGAATGGTTCCTGATGCATTTTCCTTCTCAGTCCCCCGGACCACTCCTCGCCGGAAGATCGATACAAGACGGCTGATGCTTCCAGAAAGATAGAATGTCCTCGGATCTCATTATGGAATTCCGAGAATCCATCCTTCAATTTTCGCCTGCGCACGTTCATTCGGCAACAGCTTGGGATGGAACCACTCGGCAAGGCGTCCGTCGCGATCGGTACTTTGCATCCACGCCGCGACGGAAAAGGCATCGTGCTGATCGGCTGTACGACCGTCGCATGGAAAGCTCCGGCTTCACAATCGCGGATAGATTTCCACCACCACTGAAAACCCGTCAGGAACCTCCCACCCATCGAACGGCCAAAAGTGGACTCGCCCAGCTGCATGGCGTTTGATAAACAGGAGCCATGGGAGACCAGAGTGTGTGGACTTCGCCACCGATCCCTGTACATCGAAGCGGAAGACCGACTTGGCGGTGCCCGCCCGTCGCTCGGTCAATCGCATCCAACGCGGACTGCCGGAACGGGCCGCACCCTGCCCCCGGTCGCCCTCGCGAACAAAATCCACGTACATATGATCTTCATCAGTCGGCCAATGCCGGCGGAAGTCGTCGAGGAAGGCCGGCCAGTCGAGCGGCAATCCGTACCGCTCGAAATACTGCATTGGAAAGGAGAAGCCGTGATCGATGCCGATCAGCGTCCTCTCCGGATCGGCAAGCCGTTCGACCAGCCACTCTCCGATGCCCCGTCTTGTCCAATACTTGCGTGGACTCGGCGGTGGAGGCACTTCGGCAGGTGGCGTAGTGCGCTCTGCGAGATACACGCGCAATCCCTTCAAGCTCGACGTGGGCGTTTCTGCGCCAGAATAGTCAATGCCAATATAGCGATCGAAGATTGGGCCATGAACGGAGGTCACGGCAACTACAACTCCCCTTTGAAGGCCTTGTCGAGGATGGAGGGCAGCAGCGCGGCGAGCTCAGCGGCGGTCTCGGACTGAGTCAGCGCGATTGAATTTACCTTCTGATAGAGCGCATCGAACCATAGCTGTTTCCCGTACTCCGGCACGGGGACAGGGATCCGCATGAAGGCCTTAGCATTTAATGTACGATTTCGATCTGCGCTCCCAGGTGAAGCTTCGCCAACTTCGTACAATCCTTTTGAAGTCAGAAGGTGGAAACATACGAACCGAGCTGTCGCCAATCCCGGTGTTGCAACACAGGTGAGGTAACGGTGTGAGCCGACACGTTCATCATCATCCGTCCCGGCTACAGCGATCGCACCTTCCCACGCTTTGATGTTACTAACAAGAATATCGCCTGTTTTAACCAGAAAGGGTTTTTCCCACGTAACCTCGCTACCAATGAGTGGAGGTTTATGAAACGTGCCCCGTCCAAAAGAGCGCACGGCCACCTGCGGATAGCTCGCTTCAAAATCGACAGCCACTGGTCTTCGATCAAGAGGAGCTAGCTCACCCAATGGTTTTCTCGGTGCCGTATCGGCAATTTGATGATAGGCAGCATTGAGTAATCGCAAAAGGTCTTTCTGGACTTCCTCACGGAGACCACGGGCTTCCTCGATCTTGGTGGCCAGGGATTCGATCCGCGCCACGATCCGCCGCTGCTCCGGAAGCGGGGGGAGGGGGATTTTAATTTCGAGAAATTGCTCCGGCTTAATCCGGTTCTTGCCACTGGTAC
>CBDDRH010000003.1:0-6794 GCA_965233025.1 uncultured bacterium | reverse complement strand
TACTGGGCAGAAACAATGCAGGACGATGCCTACCTCATTACTGCCGACGGCTGGGTAGCGAAACCGGCCCGCATCATCGAGACCGACAAGAAAGGCAAACAGAAAGACAAGGGCTGGGCCTGTGATCTGCTGCCCAACCCGTTGGTGGTTGCGCGATATTTTGCGAAAGAACAGGCAACGCTAGACGCGAAGCAGGCTGAACTGGAAGCCGCTGCCGCGCAGATCACCGAGCTGGAAGAAGAACACGGCGGTGAGGAAGGGTTTCTGGGTTCGCTGGAGAAAATCGCCAAGGCCGAGATCAATGCACGCTTGAGGGAAATCAATGGCGACAAGGATGCGCGTGACGAATCTGCGGTTCTGAAGCAGTGGCTGGCACTGGGCGAGCAGCAGAGTGCACTGAAGAAAGAGGTGAAGGAACTAGATGCCGCGCTGGACAAAAATGTCCACGACAAATACGCGGCGCTGACCGTCAAGGACATTCAGACGCTGATGATTGAAGACAAATGGCTGGCGCGACTGGCGGCCGATGTGCAGACGGAACTTGATCGCACGGGGCAAACGTTGACGCGAAGGATTCGTGAATTGGCCGAGCGATATGCGACGCCACTACCACGCCTCATTGATGAAGCCGCCGCACTTTCCGGTCGAGTGGACGGACGCCTCAATATGATGGGTGTCACGTGGAAGTGAAGCCAGGCTACAGGCAGACCGCAGTTGGAATCGCTCCTGCGGATTGGATTGCCACCACCGTCGACCAATTGATAGCGGATGAGATTATCGAGAAGCCGCTCGATGGAAACCATGGAAACATCCACCCTAAGAGCAGCGACTTTGTTGACTCGGGAATCCCGTTTGTTATGGCAAACAATGTCCAGAATGGGCGCGTGGATTTGGTGGGCTGTGCCTGTATCAGAAAGGAACAGGCGGATTTTCTTCAGAAGGGTTTCTCCAAAACGGGTGATGTTCTCCTGACCCACAAGGCAACGATTGGAAATACGGCGATAGTTGGCACTATTCCGTACCCTTACATCATGCTTACTCCGCAAGTCACTTATTACCGTGTGACTGACAAGACGAGACTAAATAATATCTATTTGCGGTATTACTTCGATACGGCCGGATTTCAGTCATTACTCCGAGCTTTGTCTGGCGGTGGAACAAGATCGTACATCGGTATTTCGGCGCAACGTCAATTGCCGATTGTTTTTCCTCCCAAGCTAGATGAACAAATCGCCATTGCAGAACACTTAGGCGATGTGGATGCCCTGCTGGGCGGACTAGATCGCCTCATTGCCAAGAAGCGCGACATCAAGCAGGCCGCCATGCAGCAACTCCTCACCGGCCAAACCCGATTGCCGGGGTTCAGCGGGAAGTGGGAGGAGCGGCTACTGGGCGGCATTGCCGATATCCTGAAAGGAAAAGACCTTTCCAAGTCGTCGATGACTACGGAAGGTGTTCGCCCATGCATCTTGTATGGTGAGCTATTTACAACGTACGGCCAGATTATCTCCAGAGTGCTCGGGCGAACAAATTCAAGCGAAGGAGTGCCATCAATGTCAGGCGACGTCCTCATGCCTGGCTCTACCACGACGACTGGCGCTGATTTAGCTACCGCATCAGCCCTTCTAGTGGATGGCGTTGCTCTCGGCGGCGACATCCTCATCATTCGGCGCAAAGGCTTGGGTTTCGACCCTGCTTTTTTGGCGAACTATTTGACGTTCGCTAAAAGAAACGAAATATCCGAACTTACGCAAGGAACGACTATTCACCACTTGTATGGGAAGGATCTGAAATCTTTGACAATTCAGTTCCCACCATTCCCGGAACAGACCGCTATCGCGGCCGTCATCTCCGATATTGACGCAGAACTTGCATTCCTCGAATCCCGCCTCACCAAAACCCGCGCCATCAAGCAAGGCATGATGCAAGAACTTCTCACCGGCAGGACGCGCCTCGTATGAGTAAGGAGCCTGTCCTCGAAATGCGCTCGGTGGGCAGTTTTCTCACCCCAGAGATGCGCTTTTTCATTCCGGACTATCAGCGCGGCTATCGTTGGGGAAAGGATCAGATACTTGCCCTGCTGAATGACCTCAACGAGTTTGAGAACTCGCCGGATTCGTCGGGTTTCTATTGCCTGCAACCGCTGGTGGTGGTTCGGAGGGATGATGAATGGGAGGTTGTGGATGGCCAGCAACGTCTGACGACCATTTTTCTCATACTCCGGCATCTGCAGCAGGGCGTTAATCCGTTCAGTATTCGCTACAAGCGGCATCCGCAAGTTGACGGTGGTCTGAACGGACTCATCCAAAGCCAGGGCGTTGCGCCAGACGGTCTCCGCTTTATTTCCCCGGATCTCCACTATCTGGAAAGTGCCGAGCGGATTATCAAAGGTTGGTTTTCCGAAAATCCGGGCAGTCTGGAAAACGTGCTCACGGCAGTCAGCGGTCGCTGTGCGCGCTTCATCTGGTACCAGGTGTCACCGCTTGAAGCGATTCAGACGTTCAAGAACCTTAACGCCGGTAAAGTGCGCCTGACCGACGCGGAACTCATTCGTGCCCTTTTGCTGCGAAGCGATCAGTTGCCTGACGAGGAACGGCAGCAGATTGCGCTGCGCTGGGATCAGATGGAGCGTCGGCTTCAGGAGCCTGAGTTCTGGGCGTTTCTCACCTCGGCAGAAGCATCAGAAAACCGAATCGATTGGTTGTTCCGGCTGGTTGAGGGTTACGTAACCGGTAGGCAGTTGATGAGAGCAGCCAGCTCGGGAAATCGCCAGGTCTTTGACCATGTTTTCAAACGCATGCAAGAAGAGGGTGGCCGCCAGCAGTTCTGGGATTCCGTCGAGCATGTCTTCAGTACGCTGGAAGAATGGTTCGCAATCGATCATTTATTCCATCATGTCGGTTTGCTGGTGATGCTGGGTGCGTCACTGAACGAGTTGCTTTCGGAAGCAAAGGACGGAAAAGAGGAATTCGTATTTCGGTTAAAGAAAAAAATACGGGATCGCATATTTGGCAGCGGACTTGCCTCCAACGGGTTGGCGCCTGCCTTGGCGCGTGTCGAGTACCCCGACTCAAATGTCAAGGCTGTGCTTTTGTGTCTTAACGTCGCGGTGCTGGATGCTGATCTATCGCGGTCTGTTCGCTTGTCTTTTAGTGGGTATAAAGCCACGCAATGGGACATCGAACACATTCGTGCAACGGCGTCAGCCGAGCCGAAAACCGATAAGGATTATGTTGCCACGCTTGAGGCTATCGCTGCTTATTGGGAGACGCCAAGTCGGCGGAACTCCAGTGAGTATGCCAACCAGGTCGAGATGATTCGTAGTGCACTGATCGAAGTGCACGGAGAACGTCCGGATGCCAGAATTCAAAGGTTGTCTGGTATCTACATAACGCTAAGAGACCAGATGGAAGGTAACGAAAAGGATTTAGGAGCCTCTGATGGGCTTAAAAACCTGACGTTGCTTCCTGCAAGCATCAATCGTTGCATCGGTGCGCAGCCATTTGCTGTCAAGCGAGTCCAGATATTGAGAGAAGACTTGCGAGGGGCCTACTTGCTGCCATGCACTCGCCATGTTTTCAGCAAGAGTTTTACGCCAGCGCCATCAAGCCTGCTTTGCTGGACTGCCGCAGATGCCGAGAGCTATATGAGCAGTATCTTGCAGATGCTAGACGGATTTTTTACTGGTACATGGGAGAGATCGTCATGACCGGCACCATATCTCCTGTCACGGGAATGCGTCTCACTTTTATGGGAATGATTGCCGAGTACGGGCGCATCGAAATTCCTCTGATCCAGCGTGACTACGCCCATGGCCGAAACTCGGCCACATCGATTCGCAACCGGATTCTTGATAGCCTGTTCGATGCCTTGGATCAGGGGCATCAGCTCAGCCTCGATTTTGTCTATGGAGAGTTGGATGATTCGTTCACGCCGATCGATGGCCAGCAACGACTGACAACATTGTTTTTGTTGCACTGGATGCTTGCGCTGGCAGCCAACCGTTTGCAGGAATTTCAGCGGCGAATGGTCGACGAGCAGAAACGCCCCCGTTTCTGTTACACCACACGGCCTGCATCTTCACGATTTTTTAGGCACCTTCTAACAATTCACGAGTTGAATCCCGTCGAGGAGATCTGCGGTCAGATAGAGAACTCGCCGAAGTTCTTCTTTTCATGGCGACAAGATCCAACGGTGGCAAGTGCCTTGGTCGTATTGGGTGCCATCCAGGACAGGCTGGCGAAGCGAAGAGATACCAGCAATCTCTATGCGCGATTGACCGATGAACATTCAGCGCTCATCACGGTGGACACTCTTGATTTGGGTCATTTCGGTCTTTCTGACGAGATCTACGTGAAGATGAATGCCCGGGGCAAAGAATTGACCGGGTTTGAGAAATTCAAGGCCTGGCTGATTGAGCGCCATCCAAATCTGCGCTGGCCGGAAGCGCAGGACGACCTTGGTCAGTGGCCTGTTTTGATGGATGGCGACTGGCTGGATCTTTTCTGGGCATTTCATCACGGCAAGGCAAAGCCTGCCGAGGCTGCCGGGATCGCGTACTTCCGCACCGTAATCGCATTGGCCACGAACTTTCATGCGGCCGAAGGGCGATATAAAAGTGCCTGGGAATCTGCAGCAGACAGCGGTGATGACACGGTATGGGATGAACTCTTCACTGAGAACAGTCTTGTATTTGTTTTCCGTTCTCTGGCTCTTCTTTCGGTGCGCGATGCCGGTGGGTTGGCTATTGTTGGAGTGCGCCAGCGTCTGCTCGAGTTTCTGCGTTTGCCCGGCGCATCGGAGAGTGCGCCGTTTCTGCTGTTGATGGAGGATGAGTCGGCAAGGATTACTTTTCCGGTACGGCTTTGGCTGCATGCGATATGCGTGGTACTGATGTGGGAATTTCCTGCCAGAACCAATAATCAGAATCATTGGTTCCGGATAGTTCGTAACATCTTAGACAACAACGACATTGATGCAGACAAGTATCAGTTGTTGGTCAGGTGTATCGATGATCTCGCTACGGCCGCGCGCGATGCGCATGACGGCGACGTGCTCCGCGCGCTGATCGATGAATCAACCAAAGTTCATGGCGCTGACGGTTTCCAGATTGTTCAGGAGCGCTTAAAGGCGTCGCTCATGTGCCAGTTGCCTGATGGAGGCGATTGGGAGGCAGCCCTCATTGAGGCTGAAGCGCACGCGATGTTTGGCGGCGAGATCGGCTTGATCCTGACTGAAGGATGCACGCTGGACCAGTTCCGGTCTCGTTGGGAATGCGTCTCGAATCTGCTTGGAAACGAAGGCAGCAAGATTGGTGATCCTCGCGAATGGCTCCTATTAAGGGCCGTGCTGGCCAAGGCCGGGGACATTGGCATGACCTATCAGCAAAAGATCAACTTTGACGGGGCATATCGGTCTTGGGCGGAGTTACTGAATGGCGGGTCAGGGATGCGAGGCGTTCCGAAGACAATCAAGGAGAATTTCCGGCGAGGATTCCGAGATCTTGTTGATGAACTACGTGGCCATATTGATCTATTGGCTGGAGTGAAGAACGTCATTTTCGGATATAGGGAAAATGGTTTTTGGGTGGCCGATTTGGTCCGTTATGGGCCCGCACTGCTCGAGCAATCCAGGGACAAGAAGGTTCAGCAGTACTACAACGAAGGCGTGTATGTTTTTAACAAGTCCAATTTGTCAGAGGACGACATTCTGTTGGGGCCGGGTGCCCGGATGAGAAATGCACTTATTGATCGAATGCGGAGCGCCGCTGTAGGGCCGTGGCTCCTGGACACTGAAGACCGTGTGGTTGCGGTTTCGGAGGGAATGCCACCCTTGGTCATGTACGCCGGGCACACCATTCAACTCAATCGTCAGCTAGAAGGTGACGCTGATGATGTTGGAGTTTATTGCAAGTTGTATTCAGGAAGTCTCGAGTTGGGTGTCGAGTCTGCAGCAGATTCTCAGCCTTTTCCAATTGGGTACCCTGAGTCCGCTGACATTCGCGATCTTGGATATCGCATCCGCGAATTATTGGCTGACGAGAATGCCTTTGTGAATCAGTTACTCCGTCCAGCATTGGCACAGATCGAAGAATTGACGGCTGAAGAGTCTTACCCTGAAGTACAACAAGACAGCAGGCATTTGCAATGAGTCCCATTGCCGTGCGCCCAGAGCGTCAGTCTCAAGACCGTGTCATCCAACGCCTCACCTGCACTGTTGCTGAGGGCGGCCTCGGCTATCGATATCTAGACGACTGGCACCAGCGCGAAAACAACCGCTGCATCGAGGCCGGCCTGCTGCGGGCGAACCTCAAGGAGCGGGGCTATTCGGATGCCCAGATCTCGCAGGCCCTGCAGAAACTGCTCGCCGCCAGCGATGTCACCGGCGTGACCCTCTACCAGGCCAACCTCCGTGTTTATCAACTCCTGCGCTATGGCGTTCCGGTGCAAACCGCTGCAGGCGCAGCCCATGAAACCGTCCACCTCATAGACTGGGACAACCCGGACGCCAACGACTTTGCGCTCGCCGAGGAAGTAACCCTCAAGGGCAGCCTTGAGCGCCGCCCGGACATCGTGCTCTACCTGAACGGCATTGCCGTGGTGGTCATTGAGCTCAAGCGCGGTTCGGTGGAAGTGGCTGACGGTATCCGCCAGCTCATCACCAACCAGGAGGAGATCTTCAACAAGGGCTTCTTCAGCACGGCGCAATTGCTTTTGGCAGGCAATGACTCGCAGGGCCTGCGTTTCGGCACCACTGGCACTGCGGAGCAGTTCTTTGTGGCCTGGAAGCATCAG
>CBDDRH010000002.1:0-8453 GCA_965233025.1 uncultured bacterium | reverse complement strand
GAGATAAAAACTGTCGAGGAAGACGCGGTGGATCGGCTGCTCATCGTCATCGCCCTGCGCACTGCCCATGAGGAATTCCCCCGCCGGCACCAGCACCATCGGGGCGCCGTCCTTGCCCGTGCGCGTGGGCGGCGGATGCAGCCCCGCCCGGGCCTTCGGCGGGTGGTTCCCGTTCGCCGGCGGATGCGGCTTCTCGGCCGGCTTCAGCGGCCCGGCGTCCGGCTTGCCGGGGGCGGGCTCGGGATGGGCCGGGACCGGCTCGTGCGTCACGGCGAAGCCCGCGCCCAGGGACCAGGCCCACATCAGCCCCAGCACCACGAGAAACACGAGTCGTCGAGGCCGCCGGCTCGTAGCCCGCCCGCGGTCATGTGTCGTGGTGGATCGCGGTGCGCCCATGCCTGGCAGGGTACCGAAACGGAAGGGGAGAAAGCTAGGGTGTGACGCGGCCGCCCGCCCGACGGGCCATCCTCTGTCGGTGGAGATCGTGCACTCGCCCCGCGCACAGTGAAGGCGCGGGGCCGCGCAAGCGCGGTATCGGTATGGTGGAGGCGCCGGGAGTTGAACCCGGGTCCGAAGACCGTCAGCACAACGGATCTACATGTGTAGCCGATCGTTTTAGTTTCGCAGCCACCCACGCCCACCGGCTAGCTTAGACTGGCCACTAGCCCAGTATTGTCTCGTCCTCAGCCGCTGAGCACCAGCTTTGGACCAGCCCGCTGTATCGCGCTCCGCCCACCCCCGCGGGCCTCAGGTGGAGGAACGTCGCAGGGTATTAAGCTGCGAGTGCCAGTTCTTGATTGGCAGTTACATTTTCCCGGAGGATTTACGAGACCCCGAGAGCTCGACATGCACCGCTGACCTCAGTATCCCCGTCGAAACCGGTCGCCCCCTTTCGGTCGGATGTTGAAAAAGGCTTCTGACTGCGTTCTCACTTCGCTCCGAGGCTCGACGTACAAAAACAGTACGCCTCGCCCCTTCGCTCGCTGCGGCCTTGCCAGAAGACCTTTTTGAACATCCTCAAGATCTCTGGCTCAGCCATCGGCTATACGTGATCAATCATTCGCTTCTATACAGATGCTCATGATACCGCATAGGTCAAGGGGATGCCAGACTGAAACGCAAAAGAGAAGAGGGCGTACTCCATAATGGAGCGCATCCTCTTCTCTTTTAATGATCAGCTATGCGATCCGGCGATACTGCGATGCTATCTGACAGCTGACTTCAATATTTTCCCTGCCGAGAACTTCGGAACTTTAGCTGCGGGAATCCGTAGTGCCTCACCGGTTCTGGGATTCCGCCCGAGCCGAGCCTTTCGCTTGGCTACCGTAAAGGTTCCAAAATTCACCAGCGAGACGCGTTGCCCCTTCTTCAGGGACGTGGTCACCGCTCCGGTGAAGGCCTGCAACGCAGTGCCTGCCGCAACCTTTGTAATACCTGCGGATGCTGCCATCTTTGCAATCAACTCTTCTTTTGTCATCGTGCCCCTCCTAATTATTGAGTTGAACTATGCGACCCCTTGTCACCAACGTTTACTGGTACTGCACCTACATGAACCCGGCATTCCTGGAGCACTCGCAGACGTATCAGACCTCTCGCGCCTGGGCAGTCCGATTCCGTTTCACGAGAATGTGCAAGTCG
Organism: uncultured bacterium; assembly: GCA_965233025.1. Lineage (GTDB taxonomy): Bacteria > Nitrospirota > Nitrospiria > Nitrospirales > Nitrospiraceae > Palsa-1315. Next base: position 6,815 of record CBDDRH010000002.1, on the reverse strand, counting down.
TGGATTTTTTTCCTAAGGGTATTGCGATTCAAACCTAGTAATTCTGCCGCCTGAATCTGGTTGCCTTTGGTTTCCTGAAGCGCTCTGGTGATCAAGGGACGTTCAATGGCGCTGATCAACAGAGGATGTAGGTTCCGCCCGGAACCATTTCGCATTCCTTTCACAAATTCTCCCATCTTCCATTCGAGATAATCCTCAAGGGATAGGGCTTCTTTTCCGTTCGCTTCCGCAGCCTTCTGCCGCGCCATCACTTGCATGAACTTGGAGGCGCGCTTCAGTACAGTCCGAGAACCGGTGATGACCAGCGTGTGCGTGAGATCGAGGTGAGCGGGTATGGCGGCGGCTCCACCAGATGAGCCCGGCTTCAATTCGATGATAGCCGCATCAAACGTGCGACGCGTCACGTCCTTCGGCAGTGTGGGCGCGTGTTTCGCCACAGTCACGGAAGCATCTTTGAACGCATGTTTGAACTGACTCTGGATGTCCGGATCACTACTGAGCAACAAAATACTGAAGACGGATGACGTTGGCGACATGAAGGTTCCAGGGGAAAAGGTGAAGAGGTGCGGATTATTGCCCAGAGCCAATTTGATGTCAACCAGGAAATATAGAGAAAGCTGACCTCGTTCCTCAAGCATGGGAAACAGATTGGTCTACTCTCGCGGATGGACGGTCATGCTTCAGCAAGTGAGGATCGATGCCTTGTTCGAGACATTCTAGGGGTTCGACTACTTCCGTTCCGTGCCAATCTCGTGCGACCGGTATGAAGGGGCTCCAATTCCGTCCTCTTCGTACGTCGTTCGTGAAAGGTGAAACGTAAAACATCCGAATGAGTTCGGAAACGAACGACACTTCACGAGATACGCTTCACGGGTGTCAAGAAGGCTGCTGGCGAACTGTTTCAGCATCCTGCTAAGATCACACTCTTGAGATCTCCGCGAGCGATAGCTTGACAGGAAAGCCTTTCATGGAGTATAAAACACGGCGAACTTTAATTCCTACCGGAATACTCATGTATGAAGGTATCTCTCAGAGCAACCTATGGAATCATGGCGGCCGTTGACTTAGCGATGCATATCGGAACTGCGCCTGTCCAGGCGAAATCAATTGCACGTCGGCAAGCTATCCCAGCTCGCTTTCTTGAACAAGTCCTCCACGGGATGAAAAAGGCCGGTCTTGTGTCGAGCGTGCGCGGAGCCCAAGGGGGGTATGTGCTATTGAAGAAACCGTCCGAGGTATCGGTCGTTGAGATCCTTGAGGCCCTTGATGGTCCGCTTTTACTCCCGAACGGCGGGGCTGGACGTGCACAGGGTCGACGACTCAGTAAACCGGAGCTTTTGCTGGGGAAAGTTTGGGAACAGGTCTATCAAGCAGAACGTCATGTGCTCGAGGCCATAAGTGTTGAAGAATTAGCCGGGCAGCAACGAGTGCTTGAGCAAGAGCGATCGTTGATGTACCACATTTGAGGTCACCCATGAGTCGCACACCACTCAGTACGGTTCCCATAAAGACAGAGCCCATATCTCCTGCCGTTGTGGAAGAAATCGAGACTTTCGAAGCCGAGGCCAGGCGCTTGGATTCGGGCGATGTCTCGACCGATTTGTTCAGGCCCTTCCGTCTCCAGTACGGCATTTATGGTCAACGACAAGCCGGTGTCCAGATGGTCCGTATTAAGATCCCCTTCGGCGGCCTGACGGCGAATCAACTGCGTCGGGTTGCAGAATTGGCCGAGCAATATGCCACCGGTGTCGGGCATGTGACCACACGTCAGGATATTCAGCTGCATTTTGTCGAATTAAAGGATGTGTCGACCATCATGCGCGGGCTGGCCGAAGTTGGTTTGACCACCAGAGAGGCTTGCGCCAACACGGTTCGCAACGTGACGGCTTGTCACCTTGCCGGGATCTGTCAGGGAGAAGTGTTCGACGTGACGCCCTACGCGAAAACCGTCGCGCTCCACCTCTTGAGAAACCCGCTTAACCAGAGCCTTCCTCGCAAATTTAAAATTGCCTTCTCCGGTTGTAAGCAGGATTGCGCGCTCACACCCATTCACGATATCGGGCTGCTCGCAGCGAAGCGTGCGGATGGAGCTATCGGCTTTCGCATGGTCGCGGGAGGCGGCCTCGGTTCAGCCCCCCGGCTCGCACAGGTCCTTCGAGAGTTCACTCCAATTGATGAGATCATTCCAAGCGTAGAAGCCGTGATTCGAGTGTTCGACACCCTGGGCAATCGAAAGAATCGCACGAAGGCCCGAATGAAGTTTGTGATCGAGAAGCTGGGTTTTGAGGAATTCAAACGACGCTGGGAAGAGGCCTACGTGTCGATGGGACATGCCCGTCCGACCCATGAGCCAATCAAGCTGCTTTCATATCCGGATGAACCCGTTCCTCTCATCATGCCGACGTCGAATGGATCGAAGCAAGCTGCGATACGGACCAATGGTCATGTCAACGGTACGCCAGCGGAGACGCCGTTCGAGATGTGGCGACGCACCAACGTGGTGCGTCAAAAGCAGGAGGGGTACGTCGCTGCCGTGACTAAGTTATTCATGGGTGATCTCACGGCAGAGCAGATGTTTCACATTGCCGATCTCGCGGACCGCTACTCCAATGGCAATATTCGGACGACGATCAATCAAAACATGATCATTCGATGGATACCGGAGTCACGAATTGCCGATCTCTATGCCGACTTGGCTTCACAGGGCTTGGCTGATCCCGGCGCCGAATTGGTCGAAGATATTATCGCCTGTCCCGGCACCGACACGTGCGGTCTGGGGATCACGTCCTCAAAGGGACTCGCGCGAGCGTTGGCAGAGGTTTTCCCGGCAGGGCGGGTCCCCGAGGATCTGAAGGATGTCAGTGTCAAGATCAGCGGGTGCCACAACTCCTGCGCCCAGCATCATATTGCCACGATCGGCTTGCACGGAGTGGGGAAGCGCATCGGCGCGCACGTCGCTCCGTTCTATGAATTGCATTTGGGCGGGCGGGTCAACGGCACGGCGAAAATAGGACAGATGGTGGTCAAGTTGCCGGCCAAGAGCGTGTCGGCAGCGATCACGCACCTGATTGACGTCTACCGGCGGGATCGCATATCCGGCGAAGGTCTGCCCGCCTTCATTGATCGTGTCGGCAAGGTCAAACTTAAGGATGAATTGATCCCGTACACCATCGTTCCGTCCTTTCAGGATGATTCGACGTTCTACTACGACTGGGAAGGTGAAGAGGAATTTGTTCTGGAAGATCTCGGACCCGGCGAGTGCGCGGGCGGCGCGCTGGAAATGATCGAGAATGGCATTCTCGAAGCCGATCAAGAACTCTATCAAGCGAAGTTGCTCGTCGATAACCATCAATACTCCGTCTCGGTGAACAAGTCCTATCGCGCGGTATTGGCCGCCGCCAAGGCCTTGCTTGTGACGGAAGGGCTTGAGCCATCAACGGATGCAGAAACCTTCATCGAGTTCGACGGCCGGATCGCACAGAAAGGTATCGTTCCGGCGATGTACCGGGAACTGAGGAGTCGGGTCGGCGATTTAGGGCCTAAGGACACAACGGGCGAATCAGCCCGCGATAAGATGGTATTTGCCAAGGGATTTGTCGATGCCTGTCGCGCTGCTACGGAGCAGATGGGCAAAGATCTCAAATTGGCGTCGGCGGGGAAGGCAGCGGTGGCCACGACCAGCCCGACACCGGAGGTTAAGACGGTTGTCGCTTCTGTGACCGTTCCGCCTGCGTCCAGCGCGCCGGTCTACGATTTGCGCGGGGTAGCCTGCCCGATGAACTATGTGAAGACCAAGCTGAAGCTCGAGATGATGGATGCAGGCGAGCGTTTGGAAGTCTGGCTTGATGAGGGAGAACCCATTAAGAACGTACCCCTGAGTTTGAAAAACGACGGGCATAAGTTGTTGCTGCAGGAACCACTCGAAGCCACCGCGGCGCATTATCGGATTCTGGTCGAAAAAGTAGAATAGCGTGGTGTGAGTGAAAGCAGAAAACACCGAATGGCAAGCATGTCATCAGAAGAATTGAACACCTGGGGTGAGTCGTTTGAGGCGAAGCAGCCGCATGAGGTTGTGGCGGCTGTGATCGAGCGCTACGTGCCGAAGATTGTGCTCGCCTGCAGTTTCGGAGCGGAAGATGTCGTGCTCGTGGACATGGTCCATCGCATCAATCCCTCCGTGCCGCTTTTCTATCTCGATACGGAATTTCTCTTTCCTGAGACCTATGCCACGCGTGATCGCGTGATCGAACGATATCAACTCAAGCCGGAGCAGGTCATCCAGGTGAAATCGTTGTTCACGCCGGAGCGACAAGCCGCTCAGCATGGCGAAGCCCTGTGGACGCGCCATCCCGATCAATGTTGCGAGATGCGCAAAGTGGAGCCGCTCACCAGAGTGCTCAAGGGATTCGACGCGTGGATCACCGGGATCAGACGAGACCAGTCTCCCACGAGAGCCAATGCGAAGTTAATCGAATGGGACCAGAAATTTCAGTTGGTCAAAGTCAATCCGCTCGCGAGGTGGACGTGGGAGGATGTTTGGACCTACATTCGTACCCACGAAGTTCCCTACAACGAATTGCACGACCGCGACTATCCCAGTATCGGCTGCACTCATTGCACGAGCCCGGTGATGCCCGGCGAAGACTCCCGCGCGGGACGGTGGAAAAACTTTACCAAGACCGAGTGCGGGTTACACAAGGCCTCGTAATGTTGATGCAGGAACTCATTGCCAAGATTGCCAAGGGGCCAAGGGCTGCCAAAGATCTCACCTGGGACGAAGCGAAACAGGCGATGAAGGCGCTCATTGAAGGGGAGGCCACGCCGGCTCAGGTGGGGGCCTTTCTCATGGCCATGCGGATCAAGATGGAGTCGGTTACGGAACTGGCCTCGATGACCGCGACCGCGCGTTCCTATGTGGCGGCTGTGCCGATCCCGCGAGAACTTGGCGTCGTGGATCTGCCCAGCTATGCGGGGAAACAGGACACCTTCCATGCCCTTGCAGCCGCTGCTATCGTGGCTGCGTCGGCAGGCGCGTCGGTTTTGATGCATGGGTATGATGGAATTCCTGGTCGCGCGGGGAATGCCGGGGTGCTCAAGGCCTTGGGTCTGCCGATCGACATGGAGCCGAAAGTGGCAGCAGAGGCTGTCACACGGCATGGATTCGCCTATCTCGACATCGCCCTCTACCACCCTCCGGTCTATCGCTTTTTGGAGATGAGACAAGAGCTGGGGGTCCGAAACGTCTTTCATCCGATTGCGAGGCTTTTGAACCCGGCTCGTGCTTTGTCGCAAGTCGTTGGCCTGTCCCATCAACCCCATTTTGAAAAGACGGCTGAAGTGTTAAGAATGCTGGCTTGCCCGCGAGCCCTAGTGGTCAGCGGCGTCGAAGGCGATCCGGAACTCTCGATTGCCGCCCTGACAAGGGTTCTGGAATTGCGGGACGATAGGATTACACCGCTCTCGTTTGCGTCAAGAGACGTCGAGATGCCGCTGGGTACGCAACGCGATATGGCGGGGTTTCCGTCGAATCAACGAGACAAGGAAGCAGAGTTGCTCAGACGTATTCTCCACAATCAATTGCAAGGCGAGCCCCGTAACTGGGTATTGATGAATGCGGGGTTGATTCTGTATGCCGCAGGTAAAGGGGCAACGTGGGCGTCATGCGTCCCGTTAGCACGTCGAGCGCTCGAAGAGGGGGCAGCGGCGCGAAAGCTTGAAGAACTGGCTCAGGAATCGGTGGGCCCAGGGGTGACCGGCCGAACCCGTTGACCACACGAGAGGATCGAGTTTGTGCGACATCTTCGTCAATTAGAAGACCAGAGCGTCTACATTCTCCGCGAAGCCTATAAGCATTTTGACAACCTCGCCATGCTGTGGTCGATGGGGAAGGATTCGACCGTGCTGCTGTGGTTGGCCAGGAAGGCCTTTTTCGGTCATGTCCCTTTTCCCCTTCTGCACGTCGACACGAGCTACAAAATCCCCGCCATGATTGAATATCGAGATCGAGTCGCTCGTGAGTGGGGCCTCAAGTTGGTCGTGGGGCAAAACAAGGAAGCGCTCGCGGCTGGGATGAATCATACGCTGGGCCGCGTCACCTGCTGCACGGCCTTGAAGACCAATGGACTCAAGCAATTGATCGAGCAAAAGGGCTATACCGGCATCATTCTGGGTGTTCGCGCAGACGAAGAAGGGACGAGAGCCAAGGAGCGCTATTTCTCGCCGCGTGACAAACATGGCGATTGGGATTTCCGCGATCAACCGCCGGAGCTTTGGGATCAATTCAAAACGACGTTTCCTCCGGGGACACACATCCGGATCCACCCGCTGCTGGATTGGACGGAAATCAATATTTGGGAATACATCAAGTCCGAGAACATCCCGTTCATCGATCTCTATCTCGACAAGGGGGAGGGAACCCGCTATCGCAGTCTCGGCTGCGCGCCCTGCACGACCCCGATCAAATCGACGGCGAAATCCGTGGACGACATTATCGACGAGTTGCGGCACACCACGGTGGCTGAGCGATCAGGCCGCGCGCAAGATGAAGGGCGGGGGATGGAGCTCTTGCGCAAAGACGGCTACATGTAGTGAGGATGATGAAAAAGACCCCCAACGTCGTTCTCGACTCATCGAAATCCTCAACGTACCCGAGAGGGTACGCCTGCGGTTTCGATTCGCCTCGGGCCTCGTTGGATGGTCTTTTTGATCATCCTCAATAAAGCATAGGACCATGGACAATCAAACCCAGAAACCATCGGACAATCTGAACATCGTCATCGTCGGGCATGTGGACCACGGGAAGTCCACCTTGCTGG
>CBDDRH010000001.1:0-36500 GCA_965233025.1 uncultured bacterium | reverse complement strand
TCCAGGATTTATACTATTAGGGCTTGAGGAAGTCACGGGCAGTTTCAGCGGCTTGTTAGACGGAGGGCGCATGGCATTTCCGACTGACGAACACCAACAGATCCAGCTTGAGCTGGAGGTATTGAAGCGAACGCTGGAGTGGACGGAGATTCAGCGGGAGCAGCTCTTGGATCGCTTGGACCTGCTTCGGCTCGACAACGCCCGTTTGCAGGATCGCGTGGAGGAGTTGGAACGTCAGGTGGATGGGTTAAAGCAGCAACAACCCTTATTCTAGCAGGGTGTTGAAAAAGGCCGCCAGCGTCGTTCTCGGGTCGTCGAAATCCTCAACGTACCCGAGAGGGTACGCCTCCGGTTTCGACTCGCCTGCGGCCTTGCTGAACGACCTTTTTGAACATCCTGCAGGGGAGTCTTTCTCTCGCTCCGATTATGGAAGCCATCGGAGTTCCATCGAGTTGAACGAGGTGTTTTGCAGTCCATCACAACCGCTCCTGATTCGAAAATGCTCATGCCATGAAATATCAGATTGTGACTATCGATGATGTGCGGTGGCTTCTGGGTCATACCGGCGGGTTTCGCGGCGGCTACGTGACAGACGTACAGGTGTCGAAACGTCGGTTGCTGGACGAAGCGTCGGGCCGCGAGGTGCCGGCAGGGACCACGGTCACGGTCGTGATCCGTTATCGCATTCGCCAGATGGCTCGCGTTGCAAAACTCACGATGACCGGCGTGACGGATTTTTCGATGTTTGAACAGGAAGGAGCCGATTGCTCGACGCTGGGGGTGATCCAAACGGAGTTGACCGACGGAAAACTCCGCTTCTGGTTCGATCCGCAGGGCGAACTTTATGTCGTGTGCGAAGAAGCGCAGTTGGAAGAAGTGGCGGCGCCGAGCCTCGAACCTTTGTCACTGAACCAGGTGGCGCAATGGACATTTCAAAGCGGGGTGCCGGATTGGCCGACGGTCACATGGCTCTTGGCGGAACTGGATGTGGCGGGTGTTCCCTGTACCTGGCGGGCCACGGCTTCGTCATCCGGACGTCATCCTTCCATTCAGTGGGAAGGGGATTTGCTTCCGGCGTCGATGCAGGGAGCAGTGGGTACCACAGGGGTTCACTGTATGTTGTACGGGCCGCTTGATGGGCCCGGGTTCGGCGTGGTGCTGCGGGTCCGCGGGGTGCAGGATCGCCGCACCGGTCAGGTACTCTCACTTCTGGCGGACGTGATTGCTCAACGGTTCTCCGGCCAGTGTTTGGTGGGCAATACGATCATTCCTGGCGGGGAATGGCAGAATTGGAAATCATTCGAACAGCAGCGCGGGGCTGATGCGTAGAGTGTGAAGTTGAGCTGGAGGCAGCTGGTCTCGCTAGCCTAAGGCTTGTCCGCTGGCATGCTCCGGCAGACGTGTTCCATTGAGATGTGCGTAGACCGCTGTGCCATTCCCGTTTTTCACGCCGTTGACGTGTGTCTTGCCGTTTACGTACTTCTCGTTCACACATTCCACTAAAGCCCAGAGTCGTAACGGATTCACATTCTGTTTCCGGGCGACGTGCAGCGGCGTTCCGTCCAGCACAGTCTGCAGTGCCAGGTCTGTCCGCCATCCTAAGTGCTTCGTGATCGGGGAGAGCACCTTCTCCACCGCGGCGATGATCTTATTGTCGTTGGCGAAGTGATTCAGCATGATGATTCGTCCGCCGGGTCGGCAGACGCGAATCATTTCGCTGACGACCTTGCGATAGTCGGGAACAGCGGTGACGACGTAGGCTGCGACGACCGTATCGAAACTATCGTCCTTGAATTCCATCGCGCCGGCATCCATTCGATGCAATTGCACGTGGTCCATTTGATGTTCGGCCGCTTTCTGTTTCGCTTGATCCAGCATGCCTTCTGAAAAATCGATCCCGACGATGCGGCAATGACGGGGGTACATTGGCAGGGCCAATCCGGTTCCTATTCCCACTTCAAGGATTTTTTCATCAGGCTGGACGTTCAAATTCCGGATCACCGACTGACGCCCTTCGTGAAACACTTTTCCGAAAATCCGATCGTAGATCTTGGCGTATGACGTATAGACGCGCTCGACCTTCGCTAAATCCATATCACCTCCGACTCCACATTAAAGGCGACTTGTGCTCCTCGACAAGCAAGGGGTGGCCGACTGCCGCAACTACATAGGGGGAAATCATTTGTGCGGCGGAGCACCTGAGTGGAGCGAGGGGACCCGCCAGAACAGCACTCGTGGGCTACTCTAGCCAACTCGATGCGACGAGTCAACAGATTATCTCTGTTTCGTCCCTTGATTCACTCGCGGCCCCTATGGGATAGGTACCAGCATGATCTTCGCTGGCTTCTTCGCCGGTGCGTTGTTTCTCGGTCTTATTCTCGGAGACTGGCTTTACTTCATGCGCCTCACGCCGGATGCGAGCCGGTATGGGTGTGGAATTGCGCGCACGCACGATCGGTTCACGCATACGACCATGGCGGAGCTGGCCAGCCGATTTGACGCCGGCGGTTTGCTGATATTGCCGCACGGAACCGCCCGGTTGCACCAGGATCTGAAACAGATTGTAATCCGCCAGCACTACAGACTGTTCGCCGTAGGTTTCCGAACATTGTGGCCGTTGAAGGGGCTGATTTCCCTGTCCCCGGAAGCCGATGCCCTCGCGGTGCTTTGCCGAAAGCTCACTCCATGGTCCTCGGCTCTTCTCACCGGTATCTGGTTTGTCGTGGTGTTCGTGGGGATGGTGGGAGCCTTGATCTCCTTGTTCATCGAAGGACAAATGGAGGCATCTGGTGGAGTCGTGTTGGCGATCGGGATTGTAGGGCTGGGAGTTGTCTTTTTGCTGTCCGGCGCCATTACAGTCGTGTTTGCGTATCGGCTGGAGAACTCCCGGCTTATGACGGTGTATCAAGATCTCCGGGAAGTGATCGAAGGAACAAGATTGTTGTCCTGAATTAGCAGGATGCTCAAAAAGGCTGTCCAGCAAGGCCGCAGCCGATGAAAGCACCGGAGGCGTAGCCTCTGGGCTACGTTGAGGATGATTTCGAGGGGAGAACGCCGCTGGCGGACTTTTTCAGCATCCTGCTAGAGATATAGATTCAAGAACTGATCATATTCAGCGGGGAGATTCAGGCTGGAACGGTTGCGGGCTAGACCTGCAATGATGCCGCGATGTTTCTTGCTGAGTCCGGACGATTCAAAGGCTTGACGAAACTGCTGCCATCGTGCGGTCACGTCGGTGGCCAGACGCGCGCGCTCCAACGGCGGCAACGCATGAACCGAGGTCGTGAGGGCACGAATCGCCTTCTCGACGCTCTCATAGGGCGGCGCCAGCTTGAGTTGGGCGTAGAAGGTCTCGAGGTGATGGCGGAATTCCTCTCGGAGCGCCAGCATAGGATCGATTGGGGACGCAGTAGGTTTAGACATAGCAGCCGGAAGTATGATACGGGAAGCACTGTCGTTGCGACAACGTGTCATCCAAACTTTTCTACAAGGAGACTCTTCTATGAAGCGTATTCAGCGGTATGCTATTGGACTCGTTGCCGTGCTCGCCTTGGCCGGTTGTTCGTCTCACCATCATTCTGGGATGGGCGGCGGGAAAGGCGATGCGTATTGGCAGAAGGGTCAGCAGGACATGGCATCGTTGATTGATCGGACCGTCAAGGATCAGGAGAAGGCCGGGCAAGTCAAATCGATTGTGAACGACATTGTGACAGAATTGAAGGCCGGCCGTGAACAGGACCGGGCAGGGCACCGCCGGCTCTATGAGTTGAATGCGAACTACGCAGCGACTCCTGAGGAATTCCACAAGGCCCTGGACGATGCGAATAGTTTGCGGATGCAGTCGGCCTCGAAGATTCTCTCACTCCGTTTCAGGATGAAAGAACTCATGACGGTCGAGGAGTGGAAGGCGTTATCGGACCAGATGCTTGCCTACAGTAACCGCTATAAGCATGGTGAATCCGCGCCACGCTCCGGTTACTGAACACTGGCTGGCGCGGCCTTGTGCGGCAGGGGCGTCCAGGTTGCGCCGGCGTCGGTTGAGCGGTAGAGACCGCTCCCATTCGTGCCGGCATAGAGGAGGCGCGAATCGCGCGGGCTCATCGCGAGGGCGCGAATATTCAGAGAGCCAAGTCCGCTGTTGATTGCAGCCCAGGTCTGGCCACTGTCGGGGCTTTTCCAGACTCCCCCGGGCCCTCCTATGTAGAGGGTCTTCGGCTTGGTCGGGTCGAGGAGGATACTGCTCACGAACAGATCGGGGAGCGACTGCCCGATTCGCTCCCATTGTTCACCATGGGTCGCAGTGCGAAAGAGGCCCTTCGTGGTTCCGGCATAGACGATGTCCGGGTTGACCACGTCGAAGACGATGGCATTGACCCCCAATGCCATTCCCCCCATCAATTCCTGTTCGGGAATCAGCCCATTGTTGACCTTTTTCCATCCCATCCCGGCGCTGTCGGACCGATAGATCCCCCCCGTGGTTCCCGCGTAGAGGACCCGAGGATTGCGGGGATGAATGGCGATGGAGACCACGATGTGGACTTCCTTCATCCCGTCCATGCGTTCTTCCCATTCGCGCCCGCCGTCCTTCGTGTAAAAGGCTCCGACGGTCGTGGCGGCGTAGAGTTGATCGTGGTCGGTCGGGTGGAAGACGAATTGATTGATAAAGGAGACGTGCTCCTTGAGTCCGACATTGTGGGGGAGCCAATGTTGCCCGCCATCCGGACTCTTGTAGACGGCGTCGGCCATGGTGCCGGCGTAGATCGTGGCCGGGAACTGAGGATCGATCACCAGCGTCGTCACTCGCCTGGCGCTGAAACTCGGGAACCGTTCCCACAACTGCCCCTCGTCGCGGGATTTGTACACCGCATCGTTCGTCGCCACATACAGGATGCTTGCGTTGGTCGGATGCAAGGCGATGGAGACGATCGCCTGGCTTTCCTTTTGGCAACCGAGGCAGAAGAGCAGTAGCGCAAGAGAGGCAAATGTGGCGGCGATGCGAATCAGCATGACAGCCGAGGACCTAATCATAGGGGTCGTTGCGGAGTCAACTATCCTTCTTGCTCGCAGAACGCGCACGATGAAAGGGAGGGGATGGAGCCTGATGATCTTCTGTGCTCGCGCAACGCGCGGCCTCAGAAGGCCCTCGTTGGACGCGCGCAATAGAAGATCAATCAGCCCCCATCCCTGAAAAGAACACGAGCGAGCTTGGGAGGACTTGACGACATCCGTGAATCGGCTGAGAATGTACGCAATTATTCTGGCTCCTTAGCCGTACCGCATTGAAACGGCAACCATAACGGCGTCATGCGCGAAGCATTCGAAGGCCTGTTATACGGACAGAAATAGGCCGATCCGCTCTTATGCGGATCGGCCTAAACATTGTTGGGCGTCATGAAAGATAATGGCAAGGAGCGCAAGTCGAAGCCCCGCCTCAAGGGCGACTGCCTCATACCCGAACGGCCACCTGTTGAGGCGCTAAGGCGGTCGGTTATTGACTCATCCCCGTTTGAAGAGAGAGAGATTGTTGAGTATTTCGAAGCTGAGAGCCGACGCGACAAGGCTGGTGCTGCCAAGGTTCAGCACTTAGAGCTAGTAAAGACCGAGACCGTCTGGGGTCGAACCCACAAGGTTTGGGATGTACACGCTACGGACGGCCGCTGGTGGGTGATAACCGAGCCCACAAACCTCTACTCGCAGGCTTTATTCCCAAGCCTCGATTACACGTTGTCCTTTCATATAGGCCTGATGGCTCGTATGATGGCGCGGCAGGCTCGACAGGCTAGCGTAAAGAACGTTGAGTTGTTTGCTTCTGCATGGCGCCGCTGGGAGCAAGCTGCCGAAGCTATTGATTCAGCCAAGGAGGCTGAGGATTTTCAAGCGGTAGGTATGAAATGCCGGGAGTGCTTACTAGCGTTCGCTCGCGTTGCACAAAAAAGCATTGTACTACTGGACAAAACGCAGGCACCGAAGAGGGCCGACTTCATTCATTGGATGGAGCTACTCACTGACCAAGTTGCAGGTGGCGCACATGCCAAGGAAATCAGAAGATATCTGAAGGACGGCGCAAGTACGACTTGGCAGCTTGCCAACTGGTTGACGCACACATCCAATGCATTTCGACTACACGCTGAGCTTGTGGTTGACGCCACAAAGAATCTGCTTGAAGCATTCACCGCAGCCTTTGCCGGCCATGAGTCCAGGAACCCCGGTAGGTGCTCCAAGTGCTCTTCGTATCAGCTAGCAAGCTTTTACGTTCCAGAGTTGGAGCAAGACCTGCCATACATGCTCGTCTGCATGGCGTGCGGTTGGGAAGAGCCCGCTAAGGAAACAACGCCATGATGCCCAACTAAGCGTTCCAGCCGACGCACGTCAGGGGAGATAAGGGGTCGCTCATCTCGAAGGCTTCGGTCAAGAGCACATGTCTCTCCTCGCGCGCGCGATTCTTCACCACAAGACAGACGCGTGTGTGCACCCGATACTCCACTCGCTTCCACTGAGGTGACTCAGTCGCATCCCGGTTGTCATCGTCAGTGGTGTCGGCTCGTCGCTGAGCCGCACCAGTTCCCCATCAGGATCAAGGCGTACGTGCAAAGAAAATGTACCGGGAGTCTTTTCTGAAGGGATTTAAAAAGCATTCTGAATTTCTTGACGCGTGAGTGAGCAGCCACCCCCGGCAATTCAGAATGTCCCTGTTTCTTTTCCGAGCCTTGATCGACTGGAGGAATGACGATGCCCCAGCACCGAATATATCGAATGAAGTTTTCGAGCGTTTACCCGATGTATGTTCAGAAGGCCGAACGCAAGAACCGCACGAAGGAAGAAGTTGACCACGTCATCTGCTGGTTGACTGGCTATAGCCGGGCAGAACTTCAAAACCAGATCGAACTACAAAGCGACTTTGAGGCCTTTTTTGACAAAGCGCCAATGTTCAATCCAAATGCGTCGCTCATAAAAGGCGTTGTATGTGGCGTGCGTGTAGAAGAGATTGAAGACCCACTCATGCGGAAGGTTCGCTACCTAGACAAGCTCATTGATGAACTCGCAAAGGGAAAGGCGCTGGACAAGGTCCTGCGGCAATAATCCATGCGCGCGTCAGCGCACGAAGCGGGCGCTAACAATTCATTCAAGCCGACGCCGCTTCGCGGCGCGGCTTAATTCAGGCGTTAGCTGCACATGCACAATTGAATTGAATCGTCTCTATGCTAGGTCTACAATTACCGCATGATTGATTGGTCTTCTTGCCCAGCCGTTGAGCGTGACCCCGAGCGTGTAAGTGGCGCTTGGGTTTTTCGCGGCACTCGTGTTCCTGTGACTGCCTTATTCCAGAATCTCGAAGATGGGGCACAAGTCGCAGACTTTACTGCCTGGTTTCCTGGCGTCACGCTCGCGCAAGTCCGCGCAGTGCTTGAGCACGCAGCCCGCTCTCTAGAAGCGGCTTAAGTGCGCGTTCTTTTCGACCAGGGTACTCCAGTCCCTCTTCGCAATCACCTCGCAGCCCATCAAGTCGCTACGACCTTTGAGCTTGGTTGGAACAATCTGAAAAACGGTGAACTGCTGCAAAAGTGCGAAGAGAGCGGCTTTTCCGTTCTGGTCACGACCGACCAGAATCTCCGATATCAGCAGAACCTCGCGGGTCGCAAGATCGCAATTGTTGTGCTGACCACAACCAGTTGGCCGCGCATCGAGCGCGAGGTTGAACGCGTGGCAAAGGCCGTTGATTCCGCCGCGCCAAGCAGTTATGTCGAGGTTCCTATCCCGTGACAGCTAATTCGGCGCTCAACCTGACTCGCCACGTCGGTGCTTCGCGCCTGCCGGTGAGCCGCGGAGCCGTTAGGCAGCAGCGGGGAATTTAAGGGGACATTCTGAATTTCTTGACGCGTGAGTGAGCGGCCGCCCTCAGCAATTTAGAATTTCCCCGTTTCCCCTCTGTGTGCCTTGCAGGTGAAGCTGTAGAGACTGCCGCGCGCGGACGAGTCGAATTCGTTCCGCGCGCGGGTCGTCGGTTCGCTACTGCTTTCTGGTATAGGTGATCTCCAGCACTTTCGTTTCCTTGCCGCCGTGGTGAGCCCCATACATATCGAATGTTTGGGTATTGCTGTCGACGATCTTCCACACGGCGCGATGCGTCATTTTTCCTCCGCCGGGCTCAGGGTGCGACCCCTTCAGCGTGATGGTCTTGCCGTCGGCACTGGCCGTGCCTTCCATCATGAAAATCCCCGTACCCATCGTATCCATCCAGGCCGTCATATATTTCTTGGTCATGTTGTCGTAGGCGTCGATGCCGACGCCGGAGAAGGGCTGTCCCATCATTTGCGCGTCGTATTCTTGATAGAGAAAGCGTCCGTCGAGCAGCATCTTCATCTCCGCGGTGCCGGTCGATTCGGTCGGCGGTTTGCCCGGCTCCATCCATTCTTTCGTCGTGGTCGTCCAGCTACCGGCTAAGGTGGCGAACAGCTTATGAGGTTCGCTGGGGGTAGCCAGCTGTTTCCATACCTCCATCATCGCTTGGGGGTCCATTTGCTTGTCCTGCTTTTTCTCTTTGGCCATGACAGGAGATGCGATAAGAGTCAGAACGAGACAGGTGAGGGGAACGAAAGTGAAACGCATAACGGCCTCCTTCATGTGAATGTGATCGGTTGATTGTGCGTGTATCGAAACAACGGCCATATACTCATGTCAAGATCAAGGCGTTAGATGTCTACCAGCACTTTGAATCCGCCGTAGACCATGCGTTTGCAATCGAAGGGCATGTCTTTCGGATCGCACATGGAATGGATGCGCGGATCTTTCATCACTTTGGCGTTCACGCGGTCGCGATGAGCGCGCGATTTGAACAGGATATACGCGAAGATTACCGTCTCGCCGGGCTTGGCCTTGGCGCTTTTCGGAAATGGAACCCCCATCTTTGTCTTAAGATCGTCGCCGGCACACTCCTTGTAGTCCAGCGCGCCATGCTCCCGCCAAATTTTCCCTGCCTGCTGCGCGAGCCGGCGATACGCCTTCAGGTTCTTTTTCGGAACAGGCAACACGTATCCATCGATGTAGCCCATATCGACCATCCTTTCTTACGCTTCGGTTAATGTTTTCGGCCGGGCCAGGCCGCGCTTGACCGGCCCTGCGTCGAGCCCACGAAGGAGACGTCTCTATTTCTTTTTGGCCGTCTTCGCCCGCAACTGTTTTTCTTGCTCCCTGAGCTCAGGCGTGAACTCGGCGCCGAAGTCTTCCGCTTCGAACACCTGCCGAATCTCGATTTCACCTTCTTCGCCGGCGCAACCGGCATTCGGACAGCGTTTCACCCACTCAATCGCCTCTTCCTTTGACCTACACTGCCACAACCAGAAACCGGCGATCAGCTCTTTTGTTTCGGCGAAGGGCCCGTCGATTACGGTGCGCGTGCTTCCCGAAAACCTGACGCGCGCGCCCTTCGAGCTCGGCTGGAGCCCTTCTCCGGCCAGCATCACACCGGCATTCACCAGCTCTTCGTTGAATGTCCCCATCTCAGTCAGCAACTGTTCGCTTGGCATGACGCCGGCTTCCGAATCTTTGGTCGCTTTCACGATAATCATGAATCGCATGGGAATGACTCCTATAGCTTGATGGTGGTGGACCAGGCTTCCGGAAGGCCTTGACCGGACAAAGCCACGTTGTACTTCTTAGTCGAACGAGGCGGCTCAAATTCGACATGCGTGCTAACCGCCCGCCATGGCGCCCACGATCAGAATCGGCTCGGCTCCAGTTACAACCGCATCGGGCAGCGGAGTGTCCGGCGATTCGTGGGACAGATCTTGTTCGCAAGCGAAGAATCTGATGAATGCTCGACGTTTCAGCGTGGCGTGGTCGCGAATGGTTCCCCGCAGCATCGGATAACGGGTCTCCAATGCGTCGAGCACCGTTTCCACCGTTATTGGGCTGGCGACATCCAGCGTGACTTCGCCATCCACTCGCGCGAGGGTTCGCAAATGCTGCGGCAGAATTACGCGAATCATAAGTCGTATCTCGCCTTCGGATGTTTCGTGTTGCGAGTTTCACGTTTCGATTTCAAGGGGTCGTAACTCGAAACCCGCAACTCGATACTGTTATCGCTTTCAGGTTGATAGTGTTTGAACTTCCACGGACAAGACCGCGGGCAAATCCCGTACAAGCGGCGTCCAATTGTCCCCTGCATCGGCCGAGGCGTAGACCTGCCCGCCGGTCGTCCCGAAATAAATCCCGCAGGGATCGAGCGAGTCGACGGCCATCGCATCGCGCAGGATATTGACGTAGCAATCCTGCTGCGGCAGCCCCTTGGTCAGCGCCTCCCACTCGTTCCCGCCGGTCCGGCTGCGGTACACGCGTAACTTTCCTTCCGGCGGATAATGTTCGGAATCGCTCTTGATTGGAACCACATACACAGTGTTCGGTTCATGCGCATGCACGGCGATCGGAAACCCAAAATCGCTCGGCAAATCGCCGCTGATCTCGTGCCACGATTCCCCGGCATCGTCGCTGCGCAGCACGTCCCAGTGTTTTTGCATGAAGAGTACGTTTGGACGGGAGAGATGCATGGCGATATTGTGCACGCAGTGGCCGACTTCGGCGTCCGGATCGGGCAGTTCATACTTCGAGACCAAGCCTTTGTTGGTTGGCTTCCACGTCTTGCCGCCATCGTCGCTGCGAAACGTGCCGGCAGCCGAAATGGCCACGAAGATCCGATCCGGATGGACCTTGTCCAGCACGATCGTGTGCAGGCACATCCCGCCGGCCCCAGGCTGCCAGAGCTGTCCCTTCGCGCTTCGCAGTCCCGCCAGTTCCTTCCACGTTTTCCCTCCATCCACCGACTTGAAAAGCGCCGCGTCCTCCGCGCCGGCATACACCGTGTCGGGATCTGTCAGCGACGGTTCGAGATGCCAGACCCGCTTGAATTCCCACGGGCGCTGGGAGCCGTCGTAATGCTGGTGCGTCGTGAGCGGCTTGCCGGTTTCCGCGGAAGTATCGTAGAGAAACATATTGCTCTCGCCCTTCGGCATGCCGTCAGGGCTCATTAAGTCTTCGGGTTTGGTGCCCGGCGGAGTCCACGTTTTGCCGCCGTCATCCGAACGCTGAATGACTTGCCCGAACCAACTGCTGGTTTGCGAGGCGTACAGCCGATTGGGATCGGTGGGCGATCCCTTGAGATGGTACAACTCCCATCCGGCAAACAGAGGACCGTTGACCGTCCACTGTTTCCGATTGCCATCCGACGTCAGGATGAACGCGCCCTTCTTGGTTCCGACCAGCACGCGAATTCCGCTCATTGCCGACTCCTCCCTTGTGTGAGCTGCGCCTTGCGCAGCCCGTTACTCGTTGGGTAATCCCGTAATCTCGATCAACGGCCGCACTTCGACCGTTCCGATGCGCGCGCCCGGCACTTTGCCCGCGATGCCGATAGCGTCACGAAGATCCCGCGCCTGGATCAGAAAATATCCGGCGATCTGTTCGCGGGTTTCGATGAAGGGGCCGTCGGTCACCAGCGGCTTGCCTTCACGCACCCGCACGATGACCGCCGTGGCCGCCGGGTGCAGCGGCGATGCATGGACGTATTGTCCCGTAGCATGCAACTGGTGCGTCAGTTCGATGGATTCGGTGAGGAGTTGCGATTGCGTCTCCTTGTCCATTTTCTCGAAGGCGTCTTCGTGATGATGCACGATCAACATGAATTTCATCGTGTGACTCCCGGCATGATTGCAGCTGGTTGTTTACGCGCACCCGTGTTCTTTGAGCGGCCGAACCTCGATGCTCCCGTACTGGGCTGCGGGAAATTTCGACGCGATCCGTACGGCGTCGTTGAGGTCTCTGACATCGATCAGCAGGTAGCCGCCGAGCTGTTCTTTCGTTTCGGCGAACGGACCATCGGTCGTCGACGTCTTACCCTCGCGGACTCGCACGGTCGTGGCGGTTTCCACCGGGTGAAGTGGTGAGGCGGCAAGGAGCTGGCCTTGCTTCTGCAGCGCATCGCAGTACGCCATTGATTCGTTGGAGAGCGCGATCCGCTCGTTCTGCGGCATCGCGTGAAGCGTCTTTTCTTCAACATACACCAAGCAAAGGTATTTCATGGCACGCTCCTCCCTTCAGGGTTTTACCATACCGGCTTGCATAAGATAGTCGTCGAGATGGGCCGAAATCGACAGAGGAGTCTGTCGTCTTGAAAGCGTGACGCCAAGGCTTCGTAAGAGATTGATTTTCTGATAGAGTTCAAGGGCGGTAGAATGAGGACATTCTGATGTCCCAAGCCCGGCGGCGCATTTCAGGCAGGAAAAATGGCGAAATGTCCTCGTAAAGCCTCTTTTCGGCGTGAACGCCTCAGAGAAGGTCGCCGCACAAGCTGTACTTGGGATCAGTGTTGCCAGAGGTGTCGCAATCCACGTCATTTCATAGACCATTTCCAAGAGATGGCACGGAGGCACTTCATTGTCCGCCGGTTGGAACGAATGCATGACCGGCAGTTGGTGCAAGAGGAGTACGAGCGGTAATAGTGTTTCGGCCGGCCAGACGTTGAAGCAGATCGCCGATTGGACGGCCCATAAACGGCCGGGTATGGTCAGCTGTGTCCGTATAGTGTTGATGAAGCCGGCGAGGTTCTCGTCCTAAGACGATTATGGGCACTGTCCAAAGAAATTTATCAAATACGTTCCAAAAGTTTTTTGACTCGGAAAAGTCGAGCGGAATCCTGCTGGCTATTTGCACTGCCACCTCCCTCTTGATTGCGAATTCCTCAAGCGGCGGAGATTATTTGAGTGTGTGGCAGACGCATGTCGGAGGTCTTAGTCTTGAGCATTGGATAAACGATGCGCTGATGGCGGTTTTCTTTCTACTCATCGGATTGGAACTCGAACGCGAACTGTACAGCGGTGAATTGTCAAACTTTCAAAATGCCCTTCTTCCGATTTGTGCAGCCATCGGCGGAATGGTCATGCCGGCCGTCATTCATTTCTCACTCAATGTGGGGACGCCAACGCAAGCCGGAATAGGAATTCCGATGGCGACCGATATCGCGTTTGCTCTTGGCGTTCTAGCTATTCTGGGAAAGCGCATTCCTTCGTCGTTGAAAGTGTTTGTCGTGGCTTTCGCCGTCATAGACGACTTGGGTGCGATAGTCGTCATTGCCGCTCTCTACACAGCGGAACTTTCAGTTTGGTATCTGGTCGGTGGTGTAGCAGTGCTGGCCCTGCTCCTAACGTTGAATCATCTCTTCAGGGTCATGTCTCTTGTCCCGTATTTGTTCGGTGGCGCAGTGATGTGGTTTCTCATGCTGAAGTCGGGCATTCATGCGACGATTGCCGGCGTGATGCTTGCCTTTGCAATTCCATTCTCCGCCAAGGCCGACGACGAAGAATCGCCTTCGTACAAGCTCGAAAATTTTTTGCACAAACCCGTTGCGTTCATTATTCTGCCGATCTTCGCACTTGCCAATACGGGCGTCTTGGTAGGCGAAAATTGGATGCAAGACTTGACCAGTTTCAACAGCATCGGCCTCATCGCGGGCTTGATCGTAGGAAAACCTTTGGGCGTACTGCTCCTGTGTTTCGTCGCCGTGACAAGCGGCATGTGCCGCTTGCCGCGCGATTTGGATTGGCGGCATATTTTTGGCGCTGGAATTCTTGGAGGTATCGGATTTACGATGTCCATTTTCATTACAAATCTTGCGTTCGTCGGACATGCAGAGACAATACGCGCTTCGAAACTGGCGATTCTTTTAGCTTCGTTGGCGGCTGGAACAATCGGCTTTCTGTGGTTCACACTCTTAAGCAAACCTCAAGCGATAGACAGCAGTATGGACACAATGGAGGAAGACGCATAAGCGGCTGGGTATACACGAAACGCTGCAGTCGAGCCTTACTATGGATTTTCGTTGATGTCTCAGTCCAGGCGGTAGAATGGAAACGTTCTGATTCTTCATGCCCGGCGGCGCATTCCAGGCAAGAGGAAGGGCGCTTCAGTCGCCCTCATAACTCCGTTTCGCTGCGGCACAGGGACGTTGAGGCATGATCGATCGAAAGCAGGCACAGTGAGTCTTTACGGCGAGATCGCGTTCAAAGCATCGGAGTTCAGTTACGGTTGGAGCCCTCATTCTTCTCTCAGCCGCGTTACGGCGCCAATCGACCGAACAGCCGGGTAGTAATCGGAGGGCGAAGAGTCACGTGAAACTCTCGTACGAAGACCAAGAGGCGTTGCGGTACGCGAAGGCTCTCCTTGAGAATCCTGGCCTTGCAGCGAAGATCACGGGCTTGATCGGCATGCCCATTGAAAAGGCGCTCAAGCTGCTTCCGGAGAAATGGGCGCAAGTCGTCAACGAGGCGACAAGGAGGTCGCTGGAGACGGCACTACAGGCCGCGCTGTTGACGCTTGACGACAAGCCGAAGTCGAATTCTTGGGAATTTCTCCATAAGCTTGCCGTAGCGGCGACCGGCGCGGGAGGGGGCGCTTTCGGACTGCTCGGTCTCCCTGTTGAACTGCCCTTATCCACCACGATTATGCTGCGCTCTATTGCCGATATCGCGCGAAGTGAGGGTGAACGTCTTCGGACACCAGGCGCCAAGCTGGCTTGCCTTGAGGTTTTCGCTCTTGGCGGGCGCAGCAGGAGCGACGACGCGAGTGAATCAGCCTATTTCCTGATACGTGGGGCTCTGGCGAAGTCGGTCTCGGAGGCTGCGGGGTATATCGCCGAGCGAGGTCTGGTGGAGGAGGGCGCGCCGGCAATCATCAGGCTCATCACACAGTTGGCCACACGCTTCGGTGTAAACGTTTCCGAAAAGGTCGCCGCGCAAGCCGTACCTGTGATCGGTGCTGCCGGAGGCGTTGCGATCAACGTCATGTTCATAGACCATTTCCAGGAGATGGCACGGGGCCACTTCATTGTTAGGAGGTTAGAACGTACGTATGACCCGCAGTCGGTGCGGGAGGAATACGAGCGGTTGTAGAGGTAGTGACCAACAAGACATTGAAACGGATCGCCGACCTAGTGTGGCTTGAAGACTGTTCACCGATCATGCAAAAAAAGGATTACGACACATACTTTTTCTTCGGCACCGCACCCCCCAACGGCCGTTGAGATCGGCATCCAAGGGCTCTCGATGGCACTGGGACAAAGCGAGAAAGGAGCCTATCCCTGTTTCCATTCCCCGGTTGCATTAAAAGAAAGATGGCCAGCGGCAAATTCTCTTTTACAACATGAGAGGAGCCTAATAACAAAAATTGGTGTTTGTAAATAATCCCTCTGTCATTGTGATGGCCAAGAAAAATAGGGACCTTCTCCTTTCGGATTGGGGTGAGCGCTGGGCCAGACTTAACGCTACGTCCGTGGTAACAAAGGATAATGACAATGTTGAAGGTCTCTGTTCTGTCGCCCCGGGCAAGCCTCATGGTGCCGGAGTTGATCGACCATGGCACGAAGAGTGTTGGACGGCAATGAGCGCGGCGGCTCATGCTCGATCTCTTCGTTTTCATTTCAGCGGGCAGGCATGTAAATCCCTATGATCGATTTCGCGACTGGCAGAACTATTCGGATGGGTTTCTCGAAGTGCCACGTTGTATAGGTCGTCCTTGTAGGTCACCATGGCCTGGTAGTGATATCCGGCTCGTGGCTTCACAAGTGTCTCGTACGTGATGGTGCCGCTGCGATTGGACCAAAACGAGTAGCCGGCGAAGACGAACACCAATCGACTCCACCGATTCGGCGGTATTCCGATATCGGTCAACGGTCGACTGAGCTGGACAGTCCCCTCGTAATCGGTCGTGCAGCCTGCACTGACGCGATGGATGTCGACGGCGGCGCGCACACTTGAGAATATCGAACCGGAATCTGCGGCGGTCTGTACATGCAGATTATGATCCGGCAGGTTCGCATAGGTTTTGATTCCGGAACAGCCGGCCAGGAGGGTCAAAATCCACATGAATCCTAGAACGAAGAGAGTCCAATAGTGGGTGATGGGTTTCATCGTCTCTTCATACAGGAGAGGAGCGAGTCACTTCGTGAGATCAGGACATCCGACATTTTCGCCGGTTGCCCAGTTCTTGACCGCCTGGATGAGCACTCCGTGTCCCATCGACGGGCGATAGAGATCGATGCGGGTCTTCGTCTGAGTAATGGGACTGGCGTCGGCGACCAGGAGATAGTAACCCCCCTCCGGCTCCTTACTGACAGTGACAACCCCCTGATCATGGTGGAACTGCACATGCAGTTCGGCTTTTTTCGCCGACTTCAACACGGTGGGTTTGTAAGTGGTCACGATGACCTGATAGCTCATGTTGGTTTGGGACGTCGTCTTGATCGTTTTCGCTAAGCAGTTCGGTCCCATTTTTTGAAACGTGTTGGCCACCTGGCCAAATGGACGATCGACCTCAAACGTTTCGACTTTGGCCGAAAAAGCCCGTGGTACAGCTTGGCGAAACTCCTCAGCGGTTTGGGGATGAGAAATACAGCCGGAAAGCCACAGACTAAATAGAGCAAGAGCCACAATAGTGAAGCGGTTCATGATGCCCTCCTACTCAAGGAATTGGATGGAACGGCATAATCCGGATCGTGATGCCTGTATTTGAAAACCAAACCGCAGAGCGGTCAACGAAAATAGGGTTTCGTGCAGTGTTGTGCAAAGACAGGAGGCGGTGGACGGGAACTCATGAGCAGGGAGCAGGGTTCAGAAGCAGAAGAACGAAGTGACTAGCCCATCCAGTCTCAAGAAGTAGGACGCCGTGCGCTGCGAAACGGAGAATGTCCCCATTCTGCCATCTCTCCCTTAGCACGCGCATAACATATTTGTTAGCATGCGCGAGTGGAGTATACGATCGAGTATTACAGCGAGGCCGTGCAGGCCACTATTCTGAGCCTGCCGATACGCTGGCGGCGCGATATATCGTGATCACAAGTCGAATGGTGGTGTCGGCCCGAACTTGGGCGTTCCGCATACAAAAGCGTTTGGCTGCGGGCTGTTCGAGTTGCGGCTGAAAGGCGCCGAGGGTATCGCTCGTGTGTTCTTCTGCACGCTCGTTGGAAAGCGCATCGTCATGCTGCAGAGCTTCATCAAGAAAACGGACAAGACCCCACCCCGCGAGAGGGAAATCGCCGAAGCGCGAATGAAGGAGGTGAAGCATGCGCACTCATGATCAACTCGTCAGGAAACTCATGCGCCGCCCGGGCGTGCGCGCGGAGGTCGCACGTATCGAGCGCGAGGAAGCCGCGTTGCTGGATGCCTTGCTCAAGGCGAGGCAAGAGGCGGGGCTGACACAGGCTCAGGTTGCCGAGCGCATGGGAACGCATGCGCCGGCCGTCGCGCGTCTTGAGCGAGCCTTGGCCACTGGAAAGCACTCTCCCTCGGTGGCCACGTTGCGAAAGTACATCAAGGCATGCGGCAAACGCCTGGTGCTTCAAGTCGCTTGAAACGACCCCACGATCGCGCGAACAATCACGCCCTTTGAGTCGAATGTTGTCCTTAGGAGGGAGTTAAGGGAACATTCTAAGTTTCTTGACGCGTGAGCGAGTAGCCAACTCCAGCAATTCAGAATGTCCCCATTTCTGTGTCCTTTTCTAGGAGATCCCGCGCGCAGACAACCGACTGCTTGAGTCGTGTCCTCTCTTGCTTCCGAACAAATCAAACACCGGTCGTTCTCTGAGGGGCTTATTTAGCTGCCGTCTCAGCCCTGCAGCTCGCTCAATCGCCGTTCCAAAAACCGCCGCTCCGGTTCCTGCTGTGTCAGGCATAGAGCGCGTTCGTAAGAAGATCGGGCGTCTCCTGTTCGCCCCAATCGGCGGCAAAGGTCTGCCCGCGTCGCATGTGCCAGGTGGTAATTCTCCAGCTCACCTCGTGTCAGAATTGCATCAACAAGAGTGAGCCCCGCCAATGGATTGTCACGCATGGCGACCGCGACTGCACGATTCAGCTCGACTACGGGAGAAGGGTTCGATTGCAGCAGCATGTCGTAGAGCTGGACGATCTGAGTCCAGTCTGTTGCAGCCGAGCTGGGAGCCTGAGCATGTATCGACGCGATCGCGGCTTGGATGGTGTAGGGGCCGACTTGGCCCGTAGACAGTGCTCGCTGCACCAGCGAGACTCCCTCCGTGATCTGACTCCGGTTCCACAGAGAACGATCCTGATCCTCTAAAAGAATCAAATCACCGGTCGGCGTTGTGCGTGCGGCACGCCGTGAGTCTTGCAACAACATCAGAGCCAAGAGCCCGATTGCTTCAGTTTCTGAGAGCAGTTCGATCAGTATCCGTCCCAGACGGATAGCCTCGCCTGTGAGATCATGCCGTGTCAGCGAATCCCCAGAAGAGGCCGAATACCCTTCGTTGAACACCAGGTAAATGACTCGAAGAACGGCATCCAATCGATCCGGCAGCTCTTTCTCCAGCGGCACTTCATAGGGGATACGGGCCTCGCGGATCTTTGTCTTCGCCCGCACGATTCGCTGCGCAACCGTGGCCGGTTTTGTCAGGAACGCGCGCGCGATCTCCTCGGTCGTGAGGCCGCAGACTTCGCGCAGCGTCATTGCGGCTTGTGCTTCCGGCGCTAAGGCTGGATGGCAACATGTAAAAATCAGCCGCAGACGATCGTCCTCGACGTGCTCATCGTCCCACTCATCGGGATCACCGGTGCTGGTCTCAAGTTGCTTGGCGAGTTCTTCCAGCGACGCATCATGCCGCGTGCGTCGTCGTATGCCGTCGATGGCTTTGAAGCGGCCGGTCGAGACGAGCCAGGCTCGTGGATTCGTCGGGATGCCATCGCGCGCCCATTGTTCCACTGCGACGGCGACCGCATCGTGCAAGGCCTCTTCGGCAGTCTCACAATCTCCCAGCAGCCGGAGCTACGTCGCGAGCACCTGTCGCGACTCAGTTTGGTAGATCGCCTCCACCACCTCGCGCACATGTTTCGTGGGATTTTCGCTCACGGTCCAAGCCCTCGTGCTGAAACAGGCTGCGAGATCATTGTGGCTCTGCGCGCGACGAGTCCTCAGTCTTGAGGAAGCAGCAAGCCTGCCATGCGCCGAAAATGGTTCTACCGGCGCTTTTTCATGTTCATGCACTTCCCGAAGCACGTTGTGAATCATCTTGCAGGGGACTTGTCTTGGACCTTGATCGAGATCCCAGCGACAACGAATCGGACATTCGCGCCCTGCATAATCGGCATCGCACTCCTCATTGCTTCACACGACGGCGACTGCTCCTCGATACATGACGAACGGTTTTACTGCGGGCTGATCTCGATTGGTTGCGGAATCGGGCCGGCGGGAGGCCGAATTCGCGTTTGAAGGCGCGGTTGAAGGACGGCTCCGACTCATAGCCAACTTCTGCGGCGACCTGCGCGACACCATTGCTCGTGGATGTGAGCAGTTGCGCGCCGAGCTGAAGCCGCCAGCGAGTGAGATACGCAATGGGGGTCTCCGAGAGATAACGTCGGAACCGCTCGGCCAGTACGGAACGCGAAATCCCTACTTCGTTCGCAAGTGCGGCAATCGTCCAAGGGTGGGCCGGCTTGCGATGCAGCAAAGCCAAGACTTTTCCGACTTCCGGATCGCGGACCCCGGCCAGCCACCCGTTGTGCTCCGGCGGGAGCAGCGCCATATAGCGTCGCAATGTTTCGATGAACAAAACTTCGGCTAACTTGGCGAGCACAGCCTCACCACCGGGCTTGGACGCATCCGCATTGTCCACCGAATAGCGGATAGACTGTTCCAGCCATTGGCTTGACGGATCGGTACGGATATTGACCTTCAGGATGGGTGGCAATCCTCCCAGAAAGATCCGGCTGAGTTGCGGCTCGCAGGTCATATAGCCGCAGATGATTTTCGTCAGCGCGCCTCCTCCTCCGCCGCGTGAGACCGTCAGTCCCTCCGACAGCACGCGTTTCAATTCACCGGCGTTATCCATTGGCGCGACGGGCGGGCCGTTCCCCATGATGTGCGCATCGCCGTGGGGAAACACCACGATGTCTCCGGCAGTGAGCGGAACCGGCCGGTTGTCCCCCGTCACCCGCGCATAGCCACGGCCCTCAGTCAGCAGGTGAAAGATGATGACGTGTTTGGAAGTGGTCGAGAGATAGGATGCCATCGTGCGCGAGTCGGGTTCGTGCGCACACCAGGGTGCGGAGAACTCGCCATTGTAGAAAAGGGCGCCGTCGAGCTTGACGGCATTGAGGACTTCGGACAAGACATCCATGCAAGTCACCCGCTGCGGCAACGGCGTGTTGGTAAAGGAAGCCGGACGCCTGATCAAGAGAAGCGCAGCCTAGCATGCTCAGGCTAAGAGAACCAGACTCTCGGATAAGAACAACCACAACCAGTTATCCTATAATGCGACATGGATTGAGATGCGGACGGCTCTTCGATTCGAGAACACTTACTATTAGCGCCCCTATCACATGACGTGGAACGCGTGATCATGGCCGCGAACCGCAAGCTCTGCATTGAAACGTCCATAGGATAACGAGGCCGTCATTCAGCAACTAACCACCAACCATCCATCATCAGGAGAGGCCCATGTACGAAGAATCTCAGCAAGATCGCGGAATGCTAATACGCGCAAGTGAGACTGCCCACAAAGCCACACTTAAGGGAAGGAGGCGCGCCATAAAATCCCCCCACATCATCGGGTTCGCCGTGGCTGCTCTGTTGGCCTGTGCCGCTCCCAGCTCGGGCACAGAGTCGACGGTGGCGCCCGCGCCGCCGAAGAGCCTTTCTGACACGGTTCCCCTCTACACGAACCTCGGCTCCCACCACAAACGCATCTCCACTCGAGTCCCGGCCACACAGCAGTACTTCGATCAGGGCCTACGACTCGTCTACGGATTCAATCACGCGGAAGCGATCCGCTCGTTCACGCGCGCCGCAGAGCTCGATTCCACCTGCGCCATGTGCTACTGGGGGATCGCACTCGCCTACGGCCCGCACGTCAACGCTCCAATGGACTCGGCGAGCGGAGTCGCCGCGTACGCGGCGGCGCAGAAAGCGCTGGCGCTCAAGTCCCACGCCACAGCGCCTGAGCGCGCGTACATCGAGGCGCTCGCGCAGCGCTACGAGGCGGACCCACCGGCCGATCGGGCCTGGTTGGACACCGTGTACGCGCGCGCGATGGAGCGGGTCGCCAAGACCTATCCCAAGGACCTCGACGCCGCAACTCTGTATGCCGAATCGCTGATGGACCTCCGCCCCTGGAACTACTGGCGACCCGACGGGAATCCCTACCCCGGCACGAAGGAGATTGTCCGCCAGCTGGAGAGCGTCCTCTCGCGCAACCCGAACCACCCCGGCGCGTGTCATTACTACATCCACGCGGTCGAAGCGGTGAACCCGCAGGCCGCGGTGCCGTGCGCCGAGCGGCTCGCTCGCCTCATGCCGGGCGAAGGGCACATGGTCCACATGCCCGCACACATCTACATCCGCGTCGGCCGGTGGAACGACGCCATCCAGGCCAACCAACACGCCATCCACACCGACGAGGTGTTCATCGACGGACAGCACCCGATGGGCGTCTATCCGCTCGCGTACTACCCGCACAACATCCACTTCCTCGCCTTCGCCTCCACGATGGCGGGCCGCAGCGCCCAGGCGATTGAGGCGTCCAATACACTCACCTCCAAGGTGAACCTCGATGCCGCGCGCCAGGTCGGGTTACTACAAGAAATGCTGCCGTACCACGCGCTCACGCTCACGACGTTCGGGAAATGGGACGACGTGCTTGCCGAACCGCTTCCGCCGGAGGACATCCGTTTTTCGTACGCCATGGCGTACTACGCCCGCGGCGTGGCGCACGCCGCCAAGGGACAGTGGGTGGAGGCGCAAGCCGCGCTCGACACGGTGACGGCGATCAACTCCGCGACGCTCGAAGGTGCCGATGGCAAGACGGCGCTCTCGGTCGCCGTGCATGCGCTGTCTGGCGAGATCGCCACCCGCCGCGGCGACCTCGATGCAGGCATCAACCACTTCCGGGAGGCAGTCAAGATCGAGGACGCGGGACTCTACTTCGAACCGCCCAAATGGTACTACCCGATTCGACACTCGCTCGGTGCAGCGCTGGTGAAGGCGGGACAACATGCCGAGGCCGAGAAGGTGTATCGCGAGGACCTTCGGCGCTTCCCCGAGAACGGCTGGGCCTTGTTTGGGCTCGCACAGGCGCTCCGGGCGCAGGGGAAGAACACCGAAGCGGACGCAGCCGAAGCGGGCTTCCGCCGAGCGTGGGTGAGCACGGACGTGACGCTGACGGCATCGAGATTCTAGCGAATCGAAGTACCATCTGACTCATTTAAAGGAACTCTGCAACCTCGGGTCAGACTCCGGCTCCTCGCGTTGTTAACACAGTCGTGCCTATGTGGCCTGGGTCATGAGCTTAATAGGTATGAAGGACTTCGTGTGGGATTCTCCTGGTGGATTCGTCAGGAGGCCCTGCAATGGACACGCCGATTCACGAAGTATCAGCGGGCCTGATTCAACGATCTATCATCGGAGGTGTTTATGTACGACATGAAGAATCTTAGCAAGATGAAGAATCTAGAGGCGCATGCGCCCGAGGCGATGAAAGCGTTTGTGGCCTTCGACAAAGCAGCCTTGGCTGGGGGGGCTATTCCGGGAAAGTATAAGGAGCTGATGGCGCTCGCTGTTGCATTGACGACACAGTGCCCGTATTGCATCGAGCTCCACTCGAACAAGGCGCGAGAGATAGGCGCTTCAGATCCGGAGATCGCCGAAACCGTTCTCATCGCTGCGGCGTTGTGCGCAGGTGCGGCGATCACCCACGGCACACACGCCCTGCAGGGAGCCTGAAGGCGACGGCGCCAGCACGATGCATTCGAATCAAATAAACAAAACAAACCAACCAACTAAACGAGATAGACCAGATAGACCGAACAGACCAAATAGACCTGCTAGAGTTTCTGCATGATCCGTTCGGCATAACCGACCAGTTCCATGTAGCCCTGTCCATGAATCGGTTTCCCCTGTGCTGTGCCGCTTGTCTCTATGGCGCCTTCCCAATAGGTGACCTGTGTGCTGCTTTTGGGGGAGAGTTCTTGCTCTGCCATTCGCGGAACGAGTTCCAATGAAAGTTGTTGCGACGGAATGGTCAGGCGCCAACGCTGCGGATAGTGGGCCTTGCTAACAGGACTGGTCCAATAACTTGTCGGTTCGAGCATGAAATCATCGATCAAAAGATGGTGCCCACGTCCGTCTCGGTCGATTAACGTGCCACTTGAGGCTGGATGAGCCGATCCGTCTTTCCGGCGGAGCCGATAGAGCATCAGTTCTCTCTGGTCATCAAGTTGCAAGCTGAACCAGTCCCATCCGACTAAATCCTTGTCGAGATCGGCCGACCCGAACTCATGGTCCATCCAACTTGTGCCTGCCACGTCGAACGATTCATTCCCGATCGTGAGCGTGCCGGTCGTGGCCAGTCTGGTGAAGGAATAATAATGTGAAGCTTGTCCTGTGGCCGAGCCTTTGTGGCTGATCCCGTCGGTGCCATGCACCACAAGCGGTTTCTCCGGTGAGACTGTAAACTGGATGGCCATATCGCCATCCGCAGCTTGGAGTGTTTGAGTGTTGGGAGCGGCTACCGGCGATTCGGCGCTCCACCGATCAATCCAGACATAGAGCCGATCAGTTGCCGCACCGGCTTTGCCCAAACCGGCCCGGCTCATTTTGTCTGTATAGTGAAACCGGCCTTTGCTGAGATCGCTGATGGCGAAATGGGCCAGGTAAAGGTGCGTGACGGCCCACTTCGACGGCAGGGTTTTCGTCTGTTCGCGCGGCATGCCACGACGGAAGAAGGTGAGTTCATAGCCGAATGGTCGGCCGTCCTTTGTCGTGACCTGGCCGGTGTAGTACCACCATTCTGTGCGAAACTCTTCATGCGCCCCGTGATCGCGAGGGAACGCGTATCGATAGCCTTCCGTGGCGAAGCGGAACTCCTCTGCGGAATCGGCTGCGAACCCCGGTACGATGACCAGCAGGCTGCTCGCAAGGAGTAGGAGATGCCGGAGGCAGCACGAAAATTTATGCATGGATAGAGGACCGTCCGTGAGGTAAAGATTCGTCTCGTGCGCTTATATCATGCCCCGGCAGCCGGCACAAATCTCCTGTGTTGACAGGGGTTTTCATCAACTCGACGGGTGAGGGATGTCCGTCTCGCGCCGTTGACAATTTTGTCGACCATCAGCTATCGTGAGCCCCATGCAGACCGATCACGGACGAGAGCAGCACGGGCGCGACCAGCCTGACAACGTGACGCCGTTTCCCATTCCCACGCGAATTCCGGTGTTTCCGCTTCCAAATGTCGTGCTGTTCCCCAAGACCTATCTCCCCCTGCACATCTTTGAACCGCGCTACCGTACCATGGTCTCGGATGCGGCGATAACAGGGCAGTGCATCGGTATGGCCTTGCTCAAGGATGGATGGGAAACGGACTATTATGGCCATCCGCCCGTGTTCTCAATGGGCTGTGTCGGTCGATTGGCCAGCGTGCAGCCGTTGGCCGATGGTCGATCCAACATCCTGCTGCAAGGACTGCAACGGTTTGAGATTGAACGCGAGTGGTACGACAAGGCGTATCGTGAAGCCACGATCGCTGTCACAGTGCGAGACACAGAGACGTCACTGGATCCCGCGGTCCGCCGGCGCCTGTTCACCACACTGGAGTCCTATCTCCAGTCTCACGACGACATGCCTACATGGCAGGAATTGTTTCGAGAAGAAGTCAGCGACGAGATTGTCGTCACTACCCTGTCCACCTACTTGGAGTGTACGCCCTTGGAAAAGCAGTTTCTGTTAGAGGCTGACAGCCTCCAACAGCAAGCCCGCCGTCTCAGTGACCTCATCGAGTTCATGCTACACGATCGATCGGGCGCGAAGGGTTGGGGCTGATGGATCGAGCGATTGCGATCCAGGTGTCCCGGCTGACAAAGGCCTATGATAAGCATACGGCCGTTTCCGACCTGTCGTTTGAGGTCTATGCAGGTGAGATTTTTGGTCTGCTGGGGCCGAATGGGGCGGGGAAAAGCACCACGCTCAGGACGCTCATCACGCTGCTGACGCCGACGTCGGGCACGGCCAGCGTCTTGGGCCATGATACGGTTCGCGAGGCGGATGTCGTCCGCCGGCTCATCGGCTACGTGCCTCAAGAACGGGCCATCGATCGCTTTCTCACCGGACGGGAACACCTCGAACTGCTCGGCGCCCTGTACCACTTGCCCAAGGCCGAAGCCACGAGACGCATCGCCGAGTTATTGAAGCTCGTGGAATTGGAAGAGGCTGCCGATCGCGCCGCAAAAACATATTCCGGCGGAATGAAGCGAAAGCTCGACATTGCCTGCGGCCTCTTGCCGGACCCCAAAATCTTGTTCCTCGACGAACCGACGCTGGGCTTGGATGTGCAGAGCCGGCTCCGGATTTGGGACTATGTGCGGATGTTGAAGGCCCGCGGCATGACGATCGTGATGACGACGAATTATTTGGACGAGGCGGACCAGTTGTGCGATCGGCTGGCTATCATAGACGGAGGAAAGATCAAGACGCTTGGATCACCGGCTGAGCTGAAGATCGGGCTGGGCGGCGATATCGTGTCGTTGACCTTGAATGATCAGAGTAAGATCTCCACGTTGGTCGCTGCGTTGACCAGACAACCCGCGATGCGGGCGGTCAAGGCGACGCCGACCGGTCTGGATATACGAGTCGAGTCGCCTGAGAAGGCCTTGCCCGCGATCCTCGAGTCCGCCAATCGATTGGATTGCCAACTGGAGTTTATCGAGTACCATCGGCCGCGGCTGGACGATGTGTTCATCGCCCATACGGGCCGATCGATCAAAGACGAATTGCCGAAAGAGAATGTTGAATGATGATGGGTATCGTGTCTGAACACTCAGCACTCAGCACTCAGCACTCGTAACTGGAGAGAAGCGGATGAGCGAGTACTGGCAGGAAATTCATGCGTTGACGATGCGGTGGGTTCGGCGGCTCAGCCGCGAGAAATTCAGCATGTTGTTCACGCTCGTGCAGCCGATGCTCTTCTGGCTGATTTTCTTCGGCAACCTGTTCCAGCGGGCCGCGGATATGCAAATTACGCAGGCCCCGGACTACATCAGCTTCCTGACAGCCGGCGTGGTGGTTATGACGGTGCTCAACAATGGGCTCGCCGGGGGCGTCGATCTGTTGTTCGACAAAGAGAACGGGTTTCTGGAGCGGTTGATGACCACGCCGATCCATCGTACTTCCGTGATCCTGAGCCGGTTTATTTTTGTCATGACGATTACCTCGCTCCAAGTGCTCGTAATCCTCGGGGTGGCCTTTTTGTTCGGCGTCCAGCCTGCGACCGGGCTTCTCGGTATCGCCACGATCTTGATGATCGGGATGCTCTTCGGCGTCGGGCTCACCGCGATTTCCATGGCGATGGCCTTTTCCGTGAAAAGTCACGGTGATTTCTTTTCGGTTCTGGGATTTCTGTCGCTTCCGGCGATTTTCTTAAGCTCGGCCTTGGTGCCCTTGGCGGGGATGCCTGCGTGGATGGGGTTCCTGGCGCGCTTCAATCCAATGACCTGGGCGATCGACGCCGTGAGGCCGTTGATCCTTACCGGCTGGACCGAGGCGCTCCCCCATGTCGCGATGGTCGTGATAGTCATGGTGATATTCGATGCCCTCTGTCTTTACGGGAGCGCCAAGGTGTTCCGTCGGGCGATGGGCTGATGGGCGGGCTTTCGGGGAGTCCCACCATGCTGACAAACGAAAGTCAAATCCGGGCGCTGATCCGGCTGCTGGCCGATGAGGACGAGAAGATCGTTCGGACCATTAGCGGGAAACTCATCGACATCGGCTCCACCGCGGTTCCCCTGCTACAGGAAGCGGAAATCGAACAGCCGGAAATGGCCGACCGCCTTGTCTCGGTGCTTGAAGAAATCCGCGGCGGAAGTCTCGAAGATGAACTCACGCAGCTGGCGGCGTTGCCGGATGGTCCGATGGATCTCGAGCAGGGCGCCTTTCTGATTGCCCGGTATGCCTATCCTTCCCTGACCGTCACCTCGTATACGCGACAGCTCGATGAAATGGCGCAGGAAGTGCAGGATCGGATTGGTCCGCGAGCTTCGGGGGAGGAAACGATCAAGACGTTGAACCGGTATCTCTTTACGGAGCAGGGGTTCAAAGGCAACACGAAGAATTATTATGAGTTGGAGAATAGTTATCTCAACTGTGTGATCGACCGGCGAACGGGAATTCCAATCAGCCTCTCGACCGTGTATCTCCTTGTCGGCAAGCGGCTGGGTCTTCCGGTTCATGGGATCGGGATGCCGGGCCATTTCTTAGTGAAGTACGAATCGGATCGCTACAAGGTCTTCGTCGATTGTTTCAACGGGGGGGCGTTGCTGACCGAGAAAAATTGCCAGCGGTTTCTCACGGAAGCTGGCTATGGATTCGAAGAGAAATACCTTCAAGAAAGTCCGGTACGCGCGATACTCTCCCGCATGATCAAGAACCTCCTGGCCATCTACGCCAAACTCGACGACCCCCTCAAGAGGGCCCGCCTGACGAAATTCATCGAGATCCTAGGATGCGATAACCGCGAAGGCGGACTGTAAATATACGCGAGGCTCGCGAGAAAAGCGGGACACGCGAGACGGGTCAGAAGGTCATCGTCACAAGTCGAGCATGTCACGCACGTCTCGCGTGTCGCGCTCACAATTTGATTGTCATTAAGTCCCGCGCCACCACAATCTTTCCCCCGAAGGCTTCCCCTGCCTGTTCCCGCACATTGTATCGTTCGGTGATCGGATACAAATGCGACAGCACAAGCCGGCCGACTCCGGCCTCTCTCGCCACCTGCCCACATTGTCCGGCATGTAAATGAACCGGGCTTGGCCGATTCGCCGGGAAGGAACAGTCCAGCACCGCGAGATCGACGTCTCCACAGAGGCGCACGAGACTGTCACAGTATTGCGAATCGCCTGAATAGGCCAGAGCCTTCCCCTCATATTCGATTCGATACCCCAGGCAATGGAGGTTCTGCGTGTGGGTCACAGTTCGAGGAGTGACCGTCGTCTTTCCGATCGTAAACGCCCGATCAGCCACTTCTTTGAAGCGCACCGCGAACGGCGCGTGCGTAAACCCGGGTAAGGTGGTGAAGAGGGTCTGGAAGAATTTCTTGGTTCCGCGTGGACCGATCACCGTGAGCGGTGGCCTGGTTCCTCCTTGGTACTTGGTATAGATCATCGCATCGAAAAAATAGGTGATGAAGTCGGAAAAGTGGTCGGCGTGATAATGGGAAAAGAGAATGTGAGTGATCCGATGCCGATTCACATCGGTCTTCATGAGGTTTGCCAACGTGC
This sequence comes from uncultured bacterium, assembly GCA_965233025.1. Lineage (GTDB taxonomy): Bacteria > Nitrospirota > Nitrospiria > Nitrospirales > Nitrospiraceae > Palsa-1315. The sequence continues at coordinate 8,190 of CBDDRH010000001.1, read as the reverse complement.
GTGGGCCAAAATCCAACAGTATCGTATGGTCGGTGCGGACGAGATAGCCCGAGGCTGCTCGCGTGGGGTGTATGTTTGTGCCGGATCCGAGAATGGTTAGGCGCATAGATTCACAGAGGTTGAGGTTAGTTGTACGGTTAATCCGAATAGGATATCTCTTGCCACTTTGAACCTTCAGCCTCTAACCCTTCAGCCTGAACCCCAGCTTATTTTTGGAAGCTATCCCGCAGGCGCAGGAGCAACACGCGAGTCTGCTCCGCTTCCTCGGGGCGTAACGCCCGCTCAAAGAATGGACGGAGAAAGGCCAAGTGGGCCGCAAAGGTTTTTCGAAAGAGCGCATCGCCTTTCACGGTTAGCGAGATTTTGGTGCACCGGCGATCGTGTTTCATCGCATCCCTCCGGATCAGGCCTTTAGAGACGAGGCGATCGAGGACACCGGTGAGTGTGCCTTTCGTGACGAGCGTATGGGCCGAGAGTTCTGAGCAGGTCATGCCCTCCGTATCTCCCAGCGTGGCAATGACATCGAACTGTGAAGGCGTCAGCCGCAGAGATTTAATATGGCGAATATCGATGCGCCAGAAGGCCAGATAGGCTTCGACCAGTGGCCGCAACACTTTCAGATAGGGATCATCCTTCAGATCCGGCAGCTCCATAATCGACAGAATAGTCCGCATTAGAACAATGGTCAAGAGAAGAGAGGGATGGAGGCTGTTGATCTCCTTTGCTCGCGCAACGCGCGGTCGAAGACTCCCCTCGCGCGGGCTAATGACACGTCTCGGCGTGTCAGTGGGTGGGCGGGTGAGAAAGTCGCGCGCAGTAGGAGATCAATCAGCCCCCATCCCTGAGAGAAACGAGCAGGCTTGGAGGGACGGGGAGGAGTGGCCAGGTGCCCATCTTGCTCGCGGAACGCGCACGATCAGAATGTGCTCGCTCGGGCTAATGGCACGTCTCGGGAAATCGATTGCGAAGCAATCGGAGGGTAGGGCGGGTGAAAATACCTGTCAGTGGGTGGGCGGGTGAGAAGGACGCGCGCAGTAGGAGATCATTTAGCTGGCTCTCAAGGGAGAAGAGCCGGTTGCGCGCACTCCTGAGCCTCAACACTTAGCGAGTACTGCTTGTCAGGCTGCGAGTAAATCGGTATCCTCCAAGGACGAGGGACTTCTCAGGGAGTGAGAAATGGGTATCGCAGACTTACTCAAATTCAAACGGCCGGAAATACTGCGCCTCGCGCAGGCACACGGAGCCCACAACGTGCGGATCTTTGGGTCTGTGGCAAGGGGAGAGGCGCGTCCGGAAAGCGATATCGACTTCCTTGTTGAAATGGATAATGGGCGTAGCTTGCTGGATCTCATCGAGCTCAGCCAAGACCTCGAAACATTACTACAGCGCAAAGTCGATATCCTCACCGATCAGGGCCTTAGTCCATACCTTGAGCAGCGAATCCATGCCGAAGCTGTTCCTCTATGAAGGACGACCGCATCTATCTCCTGCATGTTCGAGACGCCATTCAGCACATCATGAGCTATACAGCAACAGGAAAGGAGAGCTTCTTTCCTGACCGAAAGACCCAAGATGCGGTTGTGCGTAACCTCGAAATCATCGGGGAAGCGATCAAGCGCGTATCCGTCACGCTGAAAGAGGCTCACCCTGACATAGCATGGAAGCCCGTCGCCGGCATGAGAGACAAACTGATTCACGATTATTTCGGGGTCAATTTGCAACTGGTGTGGGATGTGGTCGAACGAGATTTGCCGATTCTGAAAAAAAAGATCGACCGCCTGCTCGAAGCCCTTGGCGAGAAACCCTAGGAGTACTCGCCCGGAGTGCGATCATGCTGAAAGATATTGTCCAAGCCACACCGCTGGGAAGCCACCACGTTCCCCTTTATTCGTCTATCTGGTCTCTTTAGACTATCTGGGTTTCTTGTGCGATAAACTGGACCAACCAGCCCCGCGTCGCGCCAGTCTCGCTCGTCCCGCCTGTCTCGCGTCACGGTCCGCACCTACTCTCGCACGAGCATGAGTGGCAAGGTCACGCTACGACCCCGGTGCTTCCCCGCTGGCTAGCAGTAGCCGCTTGCCGCATCCTGTTCCATCATTTTTAGCAGGACGCCTCAGATTGCACAGGATGGGCATTGTGTATGATTGCGTGACCTCAAGCTGCTCGCAGCACCGGAGGCGGTGCTCGTGTCCGTTTTGCTTCACTAATCCCCCGACATTTCTGGCATACTTAAAACCGCGTTTTTAGACCAGCAGGTGGACCAAAACCTTAGTGGGATTCATCCAATGTTTCCTATCCTTCGCAGATTTGATTGGAGCGAAATTAAGTCCTGGGACGCGCTGGAGAAAGCGATCGGAGGATTGCCGACACAACAGGACCGAGGCGAAGCGTTTGAGGAGTTTAGCGCGGCGCTCCTGGAAATACACAAAGACTACTACCAAGCCACAAAGATTTGGAGGTTTTGCAACGTCCCTGATGAGATTTTGGAACGTCTCGGCTGCTCAAACTGGATTTCCCAGGCTTTTGCGGACACCGTTAAGCCTGTTTTGACACGGCTTCAAACGCCTCCGGACTTACACCGCTCAGGTGGCTGTGTCGACGGGTGCGATTGTAGAACCTTTCGATGTAATCGTAGATCTCGGCATTGGCAATATCACGAGTCTTGTAGATTCGCTTCTTGATCCGTTCCTTTTTCAAGCTACTAAAGAACGATTCGGCCACGGCGTTATCCCAGCAGTTTCCACGCCGGCTCATACTGGGCTCAAGATGATGCGCATGGCAGAAGCGCCGCCACGCATCGCTGCCGAATTGCGATCCTTGATCGGAATGAATCAGGACGTGCTTTGGCTTGCGTCGCCGCACGGCCATGAGGATGGCATCGAGCACGAGTTCACGGGCCATAGTGGGCTTTGTTGACCAGCCGACAATTCGGCGTGAATATAGATCAATCACTACGGCAAGATAAAGCCAGCCTTCCCACGTGCGCACATACGTGATGTCGGTGACCCAGGCTTTGTTCGGTCGTTGAACGGTAAATCCTCGTTGCAGCGTATTGGGCGTCAGGAGTGACGTATGGCCTCTAGCGTACCGGGGGGCTCGGTAGCCGTGAAGGGCTTTTATGTTATTGGCCCGCATAATCCGAGCGACACGATGCTTGCTACAGGTCTCACCCGCTTCTCGCAAATCGAGAAAGATACGCGGGGCACCGTAGACGCCGTGACTCGCCATATAGGCCGCGCGGATCAGACTGAGCAACCGCTGATCCTCTAACGCTCGATCGGATAGGGGTTTACGCAACCATTCGTAGAACCCACTGCGCGACACATCGAGGAGCCGGCACATGACTGCCGTATCAAACTCTCGACGATGTGCCTTGATGAACGCGTACTTCACTCGGATACCCTGTGCTCTGCGCCGATTACTCATAGATCCTCCCAGGCTCTAACGACCACCAAAAGGTGTACGTTAAAGCCTGGGAAGTCCAGATTCTTTGGAGAAGCCATGGCGATATTTCGACGACCCGAGCTGGAAAAAGATAACCCGATCGCTCCGCAGATGTATGTCGGGCCCAGGAGGAGGCGTGCGCTGTTACGTGAAGCCTCGTTGTCGCCTGCTTCAGGGCAGGGGGACATGGCCGAGACGCTGCAGGCCTTGACGGCAGCGGCGGAACGATTTGTGGCGAGCGTGCCGCCATCGAAGAAGCTGCAAGAAGAACGGAGCGCATTGCTGGAGGCGATCATTCAGGCGCAACAGCTCTTGTCGGGCATGCCCCTTCCCTGAAGGGAAAACCTGCGAAAAAGAATAAGGGGCAGGCCTGACTAGTGGCTTATTGGATGGAGTCGCTCGTCTTACTTGAAGCGATTGCGTAAGTGCAATGGGGCATTGTTTGACGTTGCATTTTACGCTTTTGACAAGGCTGCCCGCCCCATCGTTCCACGCGTGCCCGTTATTCCATCCTCTCCCATCCCTCTTCCCATCCTGCTAAGATGCTATCCCCATGAGTACTCGTTCTGAATCGGGCAAGACCAATCTGGCTGCCATCGCGGTCCTCGTTAGCGTCGTGATTGCCGGCGTCTGGGCCTGGAAGCGTCTGTCGCTGGATACCCAGGAATATGTAGTCGATCAAGCCGTTCCCATGGCGTTTGCTGGTCTGGTGATCGCGGCTGGGCTATGGATGTTGATCCGGGTATTCATCCGTCGCAGAGCGCAACGGCGTGAACGTGCGAAGCTCATTGCCTCGTTCAATCAGGCGACGGGACAGGAGAAAAGGCTGGAGATCGCCTTTGCGCTGATTGAAGTGAATAAGTATCGGGCCGAAGGGTTGGAATCTGTGACGCCTGCGTTACGAGACCTCTTCGCGACGACGTTGCAGTCGGCGCTGGGGGACAAGCAGCACCGGGTTCGCGGGATGGCGGCCAGTCACCTCGGCGTCTTGAACGATGCGACAGTCGTTCCCTTGTTGCTGAAGGCGCTGGAAGATGATCATGCCTATGTACGTTCCAGTGCGGCGTTGGGATTGGGCCGGTTGCGCGCCAGTGAGGCGAAGGAGAAACTGACGACCGTCATGGAGGGGGATTATGATCAAACCGTCAGGAGCCGATCGAAGGAGGCGCTGGAGCGGATCAAGCAATCATGACCCATGCAAGGTTACGTCTCTTTGTCTATCCATTCAATACAGACAATTTCTGACGCGCAATTCAAACGCAGGGGAAGAAACGACCATCCAAGCCCACGATTGACATAGAGCCGGCGGCTAGGTCCTCCGTGATGCCCCTCGATCCGTCCGTTACACCCGGGAGGAAGCCAGAACGTCGGCACGCCGGGTATGCGCCACTGGCCTCCGTGGCTATGCCCGCAGAGGATCAGATCGACGGCGTGGTGATCCTCCAGCTGATCGAGGATGTTTGGCGCATGGGCCAACAGCAGCGTGAAGCGATTCTCTGCGCTTGGCGGTAGACAGCTCAGGTCGGCCCGATGCAGCGAGGGGTCGTCGACGCCGACAATGGCGATCTCACCACAGTCCGTGGAAATGAAGGTGGCCTGATTGATCAAGAGGGTGATCTTGTGTCGATCGGCGAGTTCACAATACCGATCGATCGGCACGCCGCTGTAGTGATCGTGGTTGCCCAAGGTGACGAAGACCGGCGCAATCTCGCGCAAGCCGGCGAGAAATCGAAACACATGCGGCAGCCCCTCCGGCACGTTGAGCAGGTCGCCGGTGACAAAGATCCAGTCGGGGCGGAGTTCGCCGATAGTTGCGACGATGAGATCGTGCCGTGGCTGATAGCGGTCGAGATGCAGATCGCTCAGATGCACGGCCCGCCGGCCGGCCAAGGGTCTGTGCGCGTAGGTGAGTTGGGAAATCTCCTGGGTGGATAGTCCGATTTCCCAGTGGGGAACGAGACTAAAGAGCCGATAGAGCGGCTCGCTGAGACAATATCCGATGAAGGAACGGGCTCGATCGGGCCAAGACCTTGTGCGTCGTGTCATCCCATCACCCGATCCAGCTCGACACGATCGGAGGGGGTCACGCGATAGCCTCGTTCATACAGATCGCTCATGCCTTGCATCAAGGCGTCCATATTGCGGCTGCGGTACCAGCTGTCGAACCGCTCTATGAGTGCTGTGACCTGCTTCGGGGTCGGCTCTCCGTCATGGTAGGAGAGAGTGAGGGAGCGGAGCAAGTCTTGAAGTTCAACGGGACTGTAGATCGCATCATCATTCCGATCGGCGACCAGAGCGAATTCGTAGAAGGTCAGACTCACAGAGAGCAACGCCTGTGTCTTGGCAAGATCATCTCGCGCATCGTCCATTCCGCTTGGATAGTTGCGAAGACAATCCGCTTCGATCTGGGATGAAAGACTGGGGTTCCAGCCGATGCCCTGCACGGTCGGGGGAGGCGTCTTTCCCGCCTTATAAAACCATAAGACGCAGGTGTTCGCTTGCGCAAAGGCCTGTTTGTCTTTGTGGATCTGCCGGCTGATGTGCTGGGTGAACTGTTGAAAGATTGCATTGTCTCCACCCAACAAGTTTCCTGGAGACAGCGCACACATCAGAATGGTGAGGAACACTCCCGCCGCCAACAAAAAGACTTTAGGCTGATGGACGACCATGGGGCGCAATAACATGGGAAAAGTATATCATGCGAGCCGTCGCATCCCTATTCAGATTGCTGAGCGGTAAGGGCGATTACGTGCAACTGGAACAGAGGCCTATTGCGCCATGACCATGCCTTTTTTAACCGCGGAGTTGCCGGGAATCGGCGGACAGATGCGGGCGATTCCGGAAGACTTCCAGGTTGAGGAACGTCCGCTCTATCTTCCCTGCGGAGAGGGCGAGCATCTCTACGTCAAGATCGGAAAACGTCTGCTCTCGACTCCGGATCTCGTCCTGCGTCTGTCTTCGGTCTTGGGGGTGAAGGCGCAAGCGATTGGAGTGGCGGGCCTCAAGGACGCCAGGGCCGTGACCACGCAAATGGTCTCGCTTCTCGGCGTCACGCCAGAACGGCTGGATCGACTGAAATTGGATGAACAGCTCTTGTCTGTGGAAGTGCTGGGTCGGCATCGCAATCGCTTGCGGCCCGGGCATCATGCAGGCAATCATTTTCGGTTGGTGATTCGGGATGTCGCCACGCACGCCCGCGAGACGGTGCCCCTGGTCACAGACATATTGGTGCGGCGAGGCGTGCCGAACTATTTCGGCCCGCAACGGCAAGGGCGAAGCGGACAGAATTACCAGACCGGAGCTGAACTCCTGGTGAACCCTGCCCGCCGAAACAGACTGAGCCGATCCAAGCGCATGTGGTATCTCAATGCCTATCAATCGCATTTCTTCAATAACATGTTGGCCCGACGTCTGGATCGACTCGATCGTATCCTGGTTGGAGACTGGGCGATGAAAATGGAGAACGGCGCCTGTTTTTTGGTCGAGGATGCCGTGAAGGAACAGCCACGGGCAGACCGGTTCGAGATCAGCCCCACCGGCATCTTGTTCGGGTCGCGAGCCTCATGGGCTAGCGGAGAACCGGGCGAGATCGAACGAGCCGTGGTGGCTGAGAGCGGCGCGACGCCAGAAGGTCTCACCGAAGCCGCGAAGGCCTGCGGGTTTCGCGGTGAACGGCGCTCGTTCCGAATCCCTCTTGCCGATTTGAAATGGGCTTTGGAGGGGTCGATACTCACACTTTCCTTTTCACTTCCACCCGGGGCCTATGCGACAAGTGTTCTACGCGAACTCATGAAGACCGACTAGCAGGCTGCTGAAAATGCCCGCTAGCTTCGTTCTCGGGTCGTGAACATCCTCAGCGTACCCCACCTGGGAAAAGAGCTGTTCCGACAGCTCGGGGTTGGGAGGGTGAGAATGCTACGCTTCCGGTATTCACTCGCCTGCGGCCTCGCTATCGGAGCATTTTGAGCAGCCTGCAGGGATTCGTGTACCGTCAGAGTCTGATCTGCGGCGGTTGATACTGGTGGTAGAATTTATGCGGAGCCAATCCATATAAGGGTGGGAGTCTGACGTATGACTCATGACCAAGAAACCGTTCTGCTCCAGGGCCATATCATCGATTCGTTGATCCTAGCGAAGGTGCTGGACACGATTCTGATGATGGGCGGCACGTTCGACATTCAAGAAATGCAGATCGGTAAAACACGCGAAGAGCCGTCGCGCGCAAAAATCGTCGTACGGGCCTCGTCTGCGAAACTGCTCAGCGAAATTCTGCACGCCATTCAACCCCACGGCGCGTCGGTCGAGAGTGAACGAGATTGCCGGTTGAGTACGGCGCCGTCGGACGGCATCTTCCCCGACGAGTTTTACGCGACAACCCATTTACCTACTCAGGTGCGAGTGCGTGACGAGTGGGTGGAGGTGGAGGGGATCGAGATGGATCTGGGAATTCGCGTAGACGCTGCTCGCCGGACGGCTCGGACTGTTCCAATGGGAGAGGTGAAGCGGGGAGATCAGATTGTCATCGGTCGTGACGGCGTGCGGGTGATTCCTCTCCAACGGCCCCGTGACCGCGACGTGTTCAGCTTCATGGAATCGCAGGTCTCGTCCGAGCGTCCCCACGCGCTTGTCATCAGCGACATCGCCAAGCGCCTCGTGCAGTTGCGAACAAGATTCAGAGAAGGGAAGCCGGAGAGCAAGGTGCTGTTGGCGGGAGGCCCGGCGATTGTTCACGCAGGAGGGCGCGAG